>VGPF01000002.1 GCA_016875535.1 Chloroflexota bacterium | reverse complement strand
TGGCGCGGCAGGGAAGACCTGGAGTTGGCAACCTTGGAGTGGGTGGATTGGTTCAATAACCGGCGTCTCTTCAGCGCCATCGGCTACCTGCCACCAGCGGAGTATGAGGCCACCAACGGTGCTATACTGGCCCCGGCAAGAGCCGGGACTCAATAAACGAGCCCTCCATCAAACCCGGGGCGGTTCATTGTGTATAGTCGAGCGTCCTCTGTGCGTGCCCCGCGAGACGTTCTCTCCTACTATTTCCCTTAGAGGACGCCAATTTTCCCAGAGAGTTATTACAACCACGATATCTGCGCTTACTGAGACGACTACCCAAGCTGGTTGGTTACCATTTAACACCAGATAGATCCCGAGAACTGTAAGAGTGAGAACCAAAAATAGTAGGTAGGAGTGCTCTTCTGGAGAGCTTCCGCCATGCGCCTATTGAAGAGGCTTTCCTAATTAAGGGTGATACATTTATCTATGGATGACTTTCCTGTCAATACGACACTCTTTTATCCCCTTACTTGCAATTGCTCGAAATCTTGATTTGTGGGTCGCCAAGGAGCACTTGACACTCCCGCACTATGCGGTTAGCATGATTGTGTAAGCCTTCGCCAGGACAAACAGCCGGGGAGGCGGACCGGTGGATCGGCGCGTAGCCCGCGCCCCTCTGTCGGACCGCTTCCCCTTTTGTTTGCCCCAGCGTCCGGGACAGGAGCCCGGACGCCCATAGCGCGCCGCAAGGCGCGCACCCGCAGACATGCTCGGCGTTCGCGCGCCTCCATTCGCGAAGGAGTCGCCAAGGCCGCCGAGCATCCCGAGCCATCGGGGGCCCGTGTCTGGAAGATCCGCGATCACGGCGGTCGGCTTACGGAGGTATACGCGCCGGTTCGGAAAAACCAACGACTCACAGTCGAGAATGGCAGGCAGACGTCAGTCGCCGTGCGCCGGGCCCCGGTCCCCCGGGGTTCACGTGGGTTCTTCCCGCCGGCCTCTTCGCTGGCGGGATACGGCGCAGTGGCGTCCGCCTAGGGGCTTATGCCCCAACAGCTGCGCCACGCTCGATTCTCGTTTCGAGCGATCGCTCTCCCGTCCCTAGACCGTTCAGCGATTCGAAAGTCAGCTTCCGGGCCGTCTGCGGAACTCCTCAAACCAAAAGTGAAGTAGGAGGCAACAGGGAAAGCCGAAGAGACACAACAACCCCTACAGGTTGGCCACAAAGGCCTTCAAAAAATCCCCTGGCGTCAGAACGGCAAAGGAAAGACCCGCGCGCTGGATGGCGGGGGTCAGGAGATGCCGGCGGTCCAGGGTGAGGAGATGGCTGGCCTTCGAGTCTATGGCGGCGGCGAGGACATGGACGTCTTTGGCCGTGGTGAGCGGCTGGCAGCGCCGGACGGCATCTTCGGAAGGAGGCGGAGCGATCTCCGGTTTGGCCGAGGCGAGCTGTTCGTAAAACCGGGCTAGCTCCGCGGCCCCGAACTTCTCTGCGATGTTGACGCGCGCCTCCAGGAGGACCTTCTCTGTGACGATGGCGCGGCAGAGGCCGTGGGCGCAGAGCTGGAGGACCGTGGCGGATCCTCCCTGGGGCGAGCGCGCGGCGGCGACGAGGAGGCTGGCGTCCAGGAAGAGTCTCGGGCGCGAGGGGGTGGCCATCTAGCGTGGGGCTTTGCGGAGGAGGGCCTGGACCTTCTTGGCGGTCGTTGCATCGAGCCTGTCTTCCTTGAGGAAGCGGGCGATGTCCTTTTCCGAATAGCGCCGGAGGTCATCGGCAGCCGGGCGCAGGGGTGCGATCTCCAGGTGGTCGTTCACCAGGGAGATGGTGAGGAGGGAGTCGGCCTCGATGCCCAGGGCGTCGCGGAAGTCGCGGGGGATGGTGAGCTGGCCCTTGGGCAGGGCGCGGACGACTTTGTTGCGAGGCTTGATGAGGACCATGGGGAACAGCCTACTTTCAGAAAATCGGAATTTCCACCATAGTGCGGGATGGCCAGGGAGTGTGTCAAGGAGGCTTGAGAGATGTCTCCCTGGTCTCTCCAGTGTAGCCCCGGCGCCCTTCGGAAAGGGAGGGCCGGCCCATACCAGACTCCTCAAACAAGCAGGAAAGACAGGTAAAAGAGAAAAACCACCAGGTCCCAAAAGCAAAATCTGTGCAATCGGTGGATAAGCGCACTTGCCTCTTCCCCACAAACAGAGAGGCCGGCCACATGGGCCGGCCTCCCCGCTCACCAGCGGATGACGGGGTTAAGTAAGGTTGCCGTGGGACTTGAAGATGGCCTTCCAGCGGCGGTGGGAGCGCATGACGCCCGCCAGCATGCCGCAGGCCGCGCCCAGGGGCTGCCAGAGCAGGTGGCGGTAGTCGTCCACATAGATGGCGGGGATGGCGGCCAGGCCGAAGACGATCAGCCCCCCGACGATGCCGTACATGACCGACTCCATCGTCTGGGCGATGATGAGCGCCTCATGCTCGATGCGTCGCGCCCAGGAGTCCCACGTCCAGGCGCGGCCGTAGCGCTCGATGAAGTTGTCGCTCGGCGGGACGGCGCTCTTGCGGTAAAGCTCGGGCGAAGGCGGCGCGGCCGCGCCGATGGGCGGCATCGCGGCGCGGGACGGCTCTTTGGCCTTGGAGGCCTCGGTCTCCGTCTCCTTCGGCGGGAGGTAGACCTTCGGCGTCATCTCCGCGCGAGGGGACTCGTATTCGATCTCTTCGTCTTCGACGACTTGTGCAGGCATGGGAGGCTCCGGAGGTGTCTAGGGGTGTGGTGAGCCCGGGTAGGGAATGTCGTAGCGCTGGTCTCGGTCTAGCGGAAGATATCGTCCATCTTCTGGTACTTGGGCCTGGCAGGGCCGTTCTGGTTCGTCGGCGCGGGGGCCTGCTGGCCGGGAAGCCTGAGGAAAGAGGGCAGGTCTTCGTCCGAGTAGTAGCGGGCTGTGGCCAGCTTCACCCGGTCGGTGACGGACATGCGCTCAGCCTTGCCCTCGTCCGCCGGCGGCGGCAGGTGCGTCGCGATGATGACCACTTCCACATGGTCGTCGTCCTTCGGGCGGCCTTCGTCAATGTGCATGCCGAAGAAGATATTCGCCTCTTTATCGGCGATGCTGGAGAGGAAGGTGCCTGCTTCGCTGATCTCCGCCATGCTCAGGTCGGGCGGGCCGTTGACGCAGAAGATGATGCCCTTGGCGCCGTGGACCGTGGCGTCCATCAGGGGATTTTCGATGGCGAGCTTGGCCGCCTTCATCACCCGCTGGCTACCCTCGGCGCGCTCCACCGCCATGACGCCTGCGCCGCCGCCGCTCACCACCGTCTTGATATCGGCGAAGTCCACGTTGATGTCCCCGGCCACGTTGATGACCCGGGAGACGGCCATGATGGCGTCCTTCACCACATCGTCCGCCACCGCGAAGGAGTTCATGATGGTGGTGTTCTTCTTCACGGAGGACATGATGCGGTCGTTGTTGACGACGATCATGGTGTCGGAGGCCATCTTCAGGGGGTCCAAGCCCATCTGCGCGATCGTTTTGCGGCGGGAGCCTTCGAAGCCGAAGGGCGTGGTGACGATGGAGACGGAGAGCGCGCCGCACTCGCGGGCCAGCTGCGCCACCAGGGGCGCCGCGCCGGTGCCGGTGCCGCCGCCCATGCCGGCCACGACGAAGACAAGGTCCGCGCCGGTGAGCTCTTTGCGGATCGTCTCCTTGGTCTCCTCCGCCGCGCGCCGCCCGATCTCGGGCTTGCCGCCCGCGCCCAGGCCGCGCGTGGTCTGCGGGCCGATGTGGATCGTCTTCATGTTCTTCACGGTGTCCAGGGAGACGGTGTCCGTGTTGATGGCGATAAGCTCGATGCCGGGGACTTCGTTCACGTTGACGCGGCGCACCGAATTCACACCGCCGCCGCCGACGCCCACGATCTTGATGACGGCCTTGCCGATGACCTGCTCAGGCATCGGGTTTGGAGATGTCGCGTCGTACGGCATAGCGGCTCCTTCGCCCAAGCCCCAATGGGGCGAGATAGCTGTCCAGCCCCACGTCCGTGACGTGGTTCTAAACTAAGTTCAAGATAATTATGCCGCGACCAGGGATAGGCTGTCAATAAGTTTTTAGACGAGTTTTGAATGAATTCGATAATAGTAGGTGCGATAGCCTATACTTGATGCCCATGAGCCCGAAAAGAACGTCAGCCAAATCGGATCGCGCCGCGAACCTGCTGGCGGCCTGGCCTGAGGTGCGCGAGCGGATCGCGGGTGCGCCCAAGCTCTTCATCGGCCTGGACTTCGATGGGACGCTCAGCCCCATCGTCCAGCACTTCGCCGATGCGCGTCTCCCCGGGGAGACGAAGGGCCTCATCGCGCGGCTGGGCAAGCTGCCCGGGGTGGAAGTGGCCATCGTGAGCGGGCGCGCCCTGGACGATCTCAAGAGCCGCGTCGGCCTGCGGGACATCACCTACATCGCCACCCACGGTTTCGATATCGAGCGGCGCGGCAGGCTGTGGCATCACCCCAGGGCGGCGGAGTTCAAGCGGGTCACTGCCCAGGTGGCGAAGGAGCTGGCCCGGGAGCTTGCGCCGTTTAACGGCGTGAACCTGGAGCCGAAGGGCTACACGCTGGCCGTCCACTATCGCCAGGCGCCGGACGCGAAGACGGTGGCCATGGCGAAGCGGGCCTTCGAGCGGGTGGTCTCTCCCTGGCGAGAGGCCGGCGAGGTGCGCGTGACCCTGGGCAAACGCCTCTTGGAAGTGCGCCCCGGCGAGCCATGGGGCAAGGGCCACGGCCTGGCGATGCTGCTGGGCGGGCCGGGGGCGGACGCGCGAAAGATCGTGGACACATCAGGGGCCTTCACCGGCGATGCGAAGGATGTGCTGGCGCTCTACATCGGGGACGACGAGACGGACGAGGACGGCTTCAAGGCGATACGGCGCATCGGCATCACGGCGCGGGTGGGCGGGACGACGGTCCCGACGGCGGCGGAGTACCGGCTGGCCTCCATCGCAGAGGTGCGTCAGTTCCTGGAGTTGGTGGCGGGGACGCGCTAGCGAGCGATCGACCGAGCCTACGGGCGTTTTCGCCAGGTTCGGAGGCGTTTGGCGATCTCTGCCTCAAAGCCTTCCGACCCCGGCTCGTAGTAGCGCTTGCCCCTCAGCGAATCGGGCAGGTGCTGCTGCTCCACCTGGTGGCCTGCGTAATCGTGAGCGTAGCGGTACTCCTTGCCGTAGCCCAGTGCGCGCATGAGGCCGGTGGGGGCGTTGCGCAGGTGGAGCGGCACGGGCTGGTTGAGGGTCGCCTCTACATCGGCCTTGGCGGCGGCGTAGGAGGTGAGGGCGCTGTTGCTCTTGGGCGCGGCGGCCAGGTAGATCGCTGCCTCCGTGAGGGCGAAGTGGGCCTCCGGCATGCCGAGGAAGTGGACGGCTTGCTGCGCCGCGACGGCGATAACGAGGGCGTTCGGGTCGGCGAGGCCGATGTCCTCCGAGGCCAGGATGACCAGGCGGCGCACGATGAAGAGGGGATCTTCGCCGGCCTCCAGCATGCGCGCGAGCCAGTAGACGGCGGCATCGGGGTCGGAGCCGCGGATGGACTTGATGAAGGCGGAGATGGTGTCATAGTGCTCATCGCCGGCGCGGTCGTACCTGAGGTGGCGGCGCTGCATGGCGTCTTCCGCAATGGCGAGGGTGATAAGCCGCTCCCCGGCGGGGCCGACTTCGGCGGCTGAGGCGGCAAGCTCCAGGGCGTTGAGGGCCGTTCGCGCATCGCCGTTGGCGACGGTGAGGAGGAAGGCTTCGGCCTCGGGCTCCAGGCGGAGGTTCAACGCCCCCAGGCCGCGCTCGGCATCGCGAAGGGCCGTGGCGATGAGGCGCTTGAGGTGCTGCGGCTCCAGGGCCTTGAGGTGGAAGACGCGCGCCCTGGAGAGGAGCGGCGAGACGACTTCGAAGGACGGGTTCTCCGTAGTCGCGCCGATGAAGGTGACGGTGCCGTCTTCCACATAGGGCAGGATGGCGTCTTGCTGGCCCTTGTTGAAGCGGTGGATCTCATCAATGAAGAGGATGGTCCGTTGGCCGGTGGCGCGCTTGCGCTCCTGGGCCTCCTGGACGACGCGACGCAAGTCGGCGACGCCGGAGGTGACGGCGCTGACGGGAGAGAAGTGGGCCTTGGTAGCGTTGGCGATGATGCGCGCGAGGGTGGTCTTGCCGCTGCCAGGCGGACCCCAAAGGACGAGTGAGGGAACCTGGTCGGATTGGATGGACTTGCGGAGGATGCGCCCAGGGCCGACGAGGTGCTCCTGGCCGGCGAATTCATCGAGGGTACGCGGGCGCATGCGCGCAGCAAGGGGGGCTTTGTGGTCGAAGGCGTCAGCTGGCGTCTCTTCCGGCGGGAAGAGGCCGGGCATCTGGCGCGGGTCGTGTGCTTTGCGAGAGGGAGGCATGGCGGTGGAGGGCATTATACGGCGGGGGAAGGGAGAGGGCGCGCGCCGCGTTCGCCCGATGGTATCGGGCCGCCCCTACGTTTTGCTGTGTCCGCGCACGGCGGACGGGGTTAGCATCAGGTGGTCACTTCAACCTTGTGCCGGTAGTCCTCGTCGGTGAGGGAGACGGCTTGGTCGGTGCCCATGAGCCAGGGGTTGCGCTTGAGCTTGGAGGCGCCGCAGCGGGGGCAGGTCTCCTGGGCCATGGGCAAACGGCTGGGGAAGACATGGCCGCAGCTTTCGCAGATGTATTCTTCAGTGAGCATGGGTGTGCCTCACAGTTCAGAGCGGGCGGGGCTGAGCCCTGGCGTAGCCAGCCCGAGGAAGGGCCGCCCGTACCGGTGAAGATGGGAAAGAGGAGGCGGATGTACGCCCTTCGCTTCCTTGCGGATAAGAAACGCTCAGGGTGACGGAGTTGGACGATGCGGGACCCTTCGATGGACTCAGGGCAGGTTCTCCGCCCCTACAGTTCGACGATGGTGACGCCTTCGCCGCCTTCGCCGTGGCCGCCATCGCGGAAGAGGCCGACGAGGGGGTGGTCGCCCAGGGCGCGTTGGATGGCCTTGCGGAGTATCCCCTGGCCCTTGCCGTGGATGATCCGAACGCTGGTGTGGCCTGCAAGAGCCGCCTTTTCAATGTAGTCATTGACCGCCTCCACCGCCTGCTGCGCGCGCATGCCGTGGACCCACAGCTCATCGCCGACGATGGCCCGCTTCTCGACGCCTTTCAAGACGTTGATGGGGCGCTTGGGCTCCGGCGGCGAGCGCTTCTCTTTAGATAGGATGCGCGAACGGGTGACGTGGATACGGAGGGGGCCGGCCTGGACTTCGTAGCGGCCCCGGTCATCGGGGCCGGAGAGGAGTTCGGCGGGCGTATCGAGCCCCTGGATGCGGACGAGGTCGCCGGGGCAGATGCTTTCGGCGACGGCGGGGCGTTCGACGGCTTCCGTCTTCCACTCCTCTTTGCCGACGGCCTTCTTGATCTCTTCGACCTCGGCGGTGATTTCGGCAAGCTCCTTGCGCCCCTTATCGCCGACGAGGGAGTTGAGTCGCCGGGCGGCATGGCGCAGTCGGCTGCGAAGCTCTTCAGCCTGGACCTGGACTTCCACCTTGTGATGGAGGGTGCCGCGCAGGCGTTCTTTCTCCAGCTCGGCGAGGCGGCGCTCGGCATCGGCGCGGGTCGTTTCCAGATCCTGCCGCGCGCGTTCGATGGTCTTCTGGTTCTCTTCGATCTTCTTTCGCTCGGCCTGGATCTCCTGGAGGAGAGTGTCCATCTGGGCGGCGGCCGGGCCTAATGAGGCGCGCGCCTCCGCAAGGACGTCTTTCGGGAGGCCGAGGCGCTCAGCGATGGCGAGGGCGTTGCTGCGGCCGGGGATGCCGATGATGAGGCGATAGGTGGGGGCAAGGGTGACGGGGTCGAACTCGACGCTGGCGTTGCGGACGCCGGGGGTGGAGTTAGCCATTGTTTTCAGCTCGCCGTGGTGGGTGGTGACGATGGCGGTGGCCTGCCTGCGCACCAGGCTGACGAGGATGGCACGGGCGACGGCGGAGCCTTCCTGGGGGTCTGTGCCGGCGCCCAGCTCATCGAGCATGACGAGGGAGCGGTTGGTGGCGAGCCGCAGGATCTCGATAATGTTTTTGAGGTGGCCGCTGAAGGTGGAGAGGGACTGGGCGATGCTCTGCTCATCGCCGATATCGGCATAGATGCCGTCGAAGATCTGGAGGGAGGAGCTTTGGCCCGCCGGGATGGGGATGCCGGCCTGGGCCATGAGGGCGAGGAGGCCGATGGTCTTGAGGGCGACGGTCTTGCCGCCGGTGTTGGGGCCGGAGATGACAAGGGCATGATAGTCCCTGCCAATCTCGACGGAGATGGGGACGACATCGCCCGTGAGGAGGGGGTGGCGCGCGTTGTGGAGGCGGATGGTGTTGGCGCGTCCGCCCTGGGGCGGCTGGGCGATCTCCTGGCATATCCCCTTGATGGCGTTGCCGTAGCGGGCTTTGGCGATGGCGAGGTCTATCTGGGCGAGTATCTCGAGGCCGGCTTGAATCTCCTCGCCGCGCTCGCCGACGATGGCGCTGACTTCGCGGAGGACGCGCTGGACTTCGCGCCGCTCGGCGAGCTTGAGCTCGCGCCAGGCGTTGCCCATCTCGACGATGGTGATGGGCTCCATGAAGACGGTGGCGCCGCTGGCGGAGATATCGTGGATGATACCCTGGAGCTGGCCGCGGAAGTCCGACTTCACAGCCAGGACGTAGCGGTCGTCGCGGGTGGTGAGGAACGGCTCTTGGAGGAGACGCCGCGTCTCCGGGTTGTTGACCATCTCGCGGAGTCGCGCCTGGAGGCGGCTGTGAGTGATGCGCTCCTCGCTGCGGAGTCGCGCCAAGAGGGGGCTTGCGCCGTCTAGGACCTCGCCCTGGCGGTTGACGGTGCGCCTGATGATTGCCTCGGTCTCTTTGAAATCGCCGAGCATCTTGCCCATGGCGCCGAGGGTGCGAAGGTCGTGCTCCATGCGAAGGAGGGTGGCGCGGGCGGAGTGGATGGCGGCGAGAGTCTCGGCGATGGTGACGAGGTCTGGGCCCTCAAGCTGGCCGCCTATGGAGGCGGTATGCACCAGGCGCGAGATATCGTGGATGGCCTGGAGGGCGAAATCGGGACGAAGCTGGAGGAGGCGGATGGCGTCCAAGGTCTCGCGCTGGGCACGGAGGATCTCTTCGTGGGAGAAGGACGGCCTGAGGGCAAGGGCGGCCTCTTTGCTAAGGGAGAAAGAGGCGTGGGCGGCCAGTCGATCGAGGACCTTATCGAACTCGAGGGTCCGAAGGGAGCGGTCGAGGAGGGCGCGCTGGCCAGGGGAGAGCTTTGGTGTGCCCATCGCGGTTAGACTTGCCTGGCTCCGAGGGCGACTTTGAGGGAACCGAGAAGCATGGGATCATCGTCCGGGTGAACGGTTCGGGGGTCGAGGAGGAGCATCCCTTTCTCAATCCGGGCCATGATAGGAGTCGGCGCGGCGCGGAGGCGAGCGGCATGGTCCTTGAGGGCCGTGCCGCTGCCGGCGATGGCGAGTGCGCGGGTAGGCAGGGTCTCTCCAGGCAGGCTGCCGCCGCCGATGGTGGACTGGGCGTCCACGACGCGCGCGCCTTCGCCGATGGCGCCAGCCCAGCGGCCAGCGCGCTGTTCGAGCTCAGCGATGGGGGTTGCGATCATGCGCCAGACGGGGACCTTCGCGCTGGCTTCGCCACGGATGTAGTGGAGGAGGGTGGCTTGCAGGGCGGCGGTGGTCATCTTGTCTATGCGCAGCGCGCGGACGAGGGGGTGCGCCTTTAGCACCTTCATATATTTGGCTTTGCCGACGATAAGCCCGGCTTGGGGGCCGCCGAGGAGTTTATCGCCGGAGAAGAAGATGAGATCGGCCTTGGCTTTGACGCTCTCCTGCACCATCGGCTCATGGGCTAGAGCGAAGTCGCGCGTCTCTAAGAGGCAGCCGCTGCCGAGATCGTGAAGGAGCGGGACTTTTTTCTTGGCGGCGAACTGGACGAGCTCTTCCAGCGTAGGTGAATCGGTGAAGCCGACGACGCGGAAGTTGCTGCGATGGACGGTGAGGATAGCGCCGGTGTTCCGGCTGAAGGCGGCTTCGTAATCGCGGACGTAGGTGCGGTTGGTGGTGCCGACTTCGACGAGCCGCGCGCCGCTATTCTTCAGGATGTCCGGGATGCGGAAGCCGCCGCCGATCTCCACGGCTTCGCCCCGGGAGACGAGGACGTCCTTGCCGAAGGCGAAGGCGTTGAGGCCGAGCATGACGGCGGCTGCGCCGTTGTTGACGGCGATGCCGCCATCGGCGCCGGTGAGACGGGTGAGCAGGTTTTCGAGATGGGTGTGCCGGGAGCCGCGCTCGCCGGTGGAGAGATCGAGCTCGAGGTTGGTGTAGCCAAGGGCTGCGGCGCGCATAGCCTCCGTCGCCTCGGCGCTCAAGGGGGCGCGGCCGAGGTTGGTGTGGATGACGACACCGGTGGCGTTGATGACAGGGCGAAGGGAGGGCGCGTAGAGGGCGGCGGCAGCAGACTCAACGGCGAGGGAGAGATCGTCCGCGGATGGAGCGGGACTGCCGCTTGCGATGCGCTCGCGAGCAATGGCGAGCTGGGCACGGGCGACATCGGCCACCGTCTCGCGGCCATAGCGCCGGGCAAGGGCCTCCATACGCGGATGGGCGAGAAGCCTATCCACGCTTGGGAGGCTGCGGAAGGACGGGGAGGACAAGTTAGGGAACATAATCCACCATGCAATATGGTGATGAGAGGACTATCGAATCAGCATGTGCGGTATTAGTTTTTAGCGCGTATCTCCACGTGTTTGCGCTCGATCTCTTTGATCTTCGCCATCTTTTCCTCGTATTCTTTCTTCAGGCGCTCAACAGCCTTTTTCTCCCGTTCGACCTCATCCAATTCGCGAGTGATTTCGGCGCTTTTCTTTAAGATGAGGTCCCGGATCTTTATTACCTCTGAAAATGACCTCTTGTTCTTTTCAACCATAACCTCAGCAATAGCTTCGGCTATGTTCCACGCACCGTAAAAGACGTGATCCTTGGTGTTAGCAAATCCCGGGAATGAAATGTTAGTGAAAACCTGAATACCTGATGTCTCGTCGACAATTTTATCTTTCAAGACGTCTTCGGTCCTTAGATCAACGAAACTGTGCTCAACCTTAAACTTTTTTCCATCAACGATGATGTAGTAGGTGCTCTTTGCGTGCGTTTTCTTTGGTTTGCGGCCACCTGCGTTGTAAGGGACAGACTCTTCCTCAATAGAGACGACATCAGGCATGGCATCAGTTGGAGTTCGCTGCTCTACCTGCACCGTATCGATTTCGTCGCTCTGGTTCTTATCACTCCTAATCTTTTCTTTGATATCTGGGAAGGCGTATTCTTTGAGTTCTGGAATTTTCTTTATCGCTTTCATTATCATGTCCTTCTGCACTTCCATTTTGTCGAGAATACCCTGATCAATTTGGGTTCTTCGTACAGAGGACCTGGCTTCTCTTACGAGGTCACGCATGAAATTCCAGAAGATCCCCTCTTCGCTTATTAACTCTTGCCACAGAGGGGATTCTTGTATGAATTCACGCTTGTTGTGGGTGACTGGTATGTGATCCAAGTGGATTTCGCCGATAATCTGGCGGGCCTCAGGGTGAGGATTGAAGCCGATTTTCGCGTGCTGGAGTATCAGTCGACCACGTCGGTATACTCGGAAACCATAGTCTCCCTTGTCGGAGCCGCGCTTAAGGAGACCCCGCCAGCCTGTCACAATATTGCCGCTCTCCAATTTCACGCTAAATGGTTCCTTGCCATCGGGGTCGTGATATTCCGTCTTCAATTCAAGGGGCTGAGGCTCGCACCATTTCGTATTTACCCTGATACTCACCTCGCTGTTCTCGACAAAAGGAGCAAACCTCGCGGCCAGGTCTTTTCTAACATTCCCAGGCAGGTTTGGGTAAATATTGAAGCGGAGGTGGCTAATCGTAATAGTTGTGCCTGATAATTGTTTGTCGACTCCCGTCCTGATCTTCATTTCGTGTTTGGTCCAGTCACCGCTCTTGAGCCATTTGTCCTCGTCGTATTCCAGGATGTACTGCTCGTCACTGCCAGATCTTTTAGTGACAATCTGGAATTTCTTCCCGAGACTTGTCGCCGCAGTTTTCAGACCGAGACCAAATTCCCCCAACTTGTTTTTCTTGGTGGAGTGAGCCAGTTTCAGACTCTGGGCGGCTGTTGACTCATCCATTCCCACACCATTGTCTGTGATCAGGAGTTCACCTCTGCTATCGTCAAACTCGATTTCAACCACGAGAGGTTTGCTTTCATGGCGAGCATCAATTGAGTTATCGACTAGTTCAGCAATAGCTTGGCTTACCGAGTAGCCTGTCTGGCCGATCTTGGGCATCAGGCTTCTATCAGGGAGAATGTCAATCTCTTTCGTCATCAGGTCCTTCATATCAGCCCTCGCTCTATAGTTAAATTGGAGTTAGTATATGTTGTGATCCGAAGTAGTATGGTATATGCTATAACCAATGTTGTCAATACTGCCGCGTGAACAGACGCGCGACCCCAGGCGCGCCGCTTCTGTTGTCCTTGCCCCAGTACACCTGGACTGCTAGACTGGCAATTTGCTAGATTTTCGACAGTGAAGAGAAGTTCATGATTGTCATCGGCCTGACGGGCGGAATCGGCAGCGGCAAGAGCACCGTGACGCAGCACCTCAAAGAGTTGGGGGCTGTGATCGTTGACGCGGACAAGGTGGGGCACGAGACGTACCTGCCTGAGACGCCTGCGTGGAAGGACCTGATCGCCACCTGGGGCACCGACCTGCTGCTGCCGAATAGAGAGATAGACCGGAAGAAGCTGGGGGCCATCGTCTTCAGCGACCCGAAGAACCTGCAGACGCTGAACGGCATCGTGCACCCGCGGCTGCGGGAGCTGCTGCTGAAGAAGATCGAGGAGAACCGAGCGCTGGGGACGAAGGTCTTGGTGATCGAGGCGGCAATCCTCATCGAAGCGAGCTGGCAGAACGTGGTGGACGAAGTATGGGTGGCCCACGCGCCGGAGGATGTAGTGATCAAGCGCATCATGGCGCGGAACAACTGGGGCGAGGAGCAGATCCGAGCGCGGATACGTTCGCAGATGACGAACGACGAGCGGGCGAAGCACGCGAACGTGATGCTCGATACGAACTGCACGCTGGAAGAGGTGCGGGCGAAGGTGAAGCACTTATGGGACGAACGGCTAACCGGAAAAGCGAAGGACCACCCCAGATGACCACGGGAAAGACGCAGACGCTCTACCGCCAGTACATCATCGAGGAGTACGTCCACTCCGAGGAGCCGTTCTACCTGCCGGTGAAGGACGAGGTGGAGATCTTTGAGGCGGCGTACCGCCAAAAGGTGCCGGTGCTGCTCAAGGGGCCGACGGGCTGCGGCAAGACGCGGTTTATCGAATATATGTCGTGGAGGCTGGGGAAGCCGCTGACAACGGTGAAGAAGCGCGGGAAGGATTCAGCGGGACAGAACGGGACGGGGATGCCGCTGGTCACCATCGCATGCCACGAGGACCTGACGGCGAGCGACCTGGTGGGGCGATATCTCTTGGAGGGCCATGAGACGAAGTGGATAGACGGGCCGCTGAGCCGCGCGGTGAAGGCGGGAGCGATCTGCTATCTGGACGAGATCGTGGAGGCGCGGAAGGATACGACGGTGCTGATCCACCCGCTGACGGACCACCGGCGGCTGCTGCCCGTGGAGAAGCGCGGACAGATCCTGGAGGCGCACAATAACTTCCTGCTGGTGATGTCTTACAACCCCGGATATCAGAACGCGCTGAAGGACCTGAAGCAGAGCACGCGACAGCGCTTCGTGGCGCTTGAGTTCGATTACGCGACGCGGGATATCGAGAGCAAAGTCATCGAGCACGAGGCGGGAGTCGCGCCGGAGACGGCGGCGAGTCTGGCGAAGCTGGGCGAGAAGGTGCGGCACCTGAAAGAGCACGGCCTGCAAGAGGGCGTGAGCACGCGCCTGCTGATCTACGCGGGGAAGCTCATCGCGAGTGGGATCCCGGCGCGGCGGGCTTGCCAATCGGCGGTGATCTGGGCGCTGACGGATGATGCGGAAGTGCAGCGCAGCCTTGAAGAGGTCGTCTCGGCGATATTTTCGTAGAGGGGAACGACGGAAGGGCGAGTCGCGCGGACCCTGCGGGCGACTCCGGGCAAGCCTTGCCTCGCCCTACGTCAACTCACCTGGCAAGCAGAGGGCATGAGCGAGCAGATGCCCGATAGCTCGTCCATAGAGGCGGAGCTGCAGAAGTTTCCGGTCTCGGTCGTCGCCGAGTACCGCAAGGCGGCGGAGGCGGCGGCGCGGAACCTGGAACCGCAGGACTTTGAGGGGTGGGCGCGGGAAGGCATCGCCATCGCCCAGCACTCGTTCCGCTCCTGGGAGGCGGCGACGGAGTATTTCCGCGCGACGCCGTCCGTAGTGGGCGTGATGGCCTACGGCCATCTGATCGGCTGGGCGCGCTGGGGGCGGACGCTGGCGGCGGATTCGCCGGTGATCGCGGCGGCATTTTTCAAGGCGACGCCTGAAGTCATCCACTATCTGCCCATTGAGCAGTTGGGCCATTGGGCCGGGCTGGGCCGCGGCCTCTACAAGGGGACGTGGAAATCGAGCACCCTGGCCTCCACCTACTTCGATGTGACGCCGCGCCTGTTGCGCACGATCTCCATGGATGAGCTGGACGAGACGGCCCAGTTCATCGAGGGGCTGGCGCAGCGCTCGTATGACGCGGCGACGGAGTGCCTGCAGATCGCGGAGCAGGTCTTCGCGAAGGTGGAGAAGAGCGATAGGAAGGGCTTCCTTTCGCTGGCCGTCTCCCTGGCGAAGGCGAACTGGCGCGATGTGAAGCCCTTCTTTGAGAACGGCGCGCGGGCGCTGGCGGGAGTGGAGAAGAGCCAGCGGAGCCGGTTCCTGGCCCTGGCGGAGCGATTGCCGCGCGAGACTGGCGCAAATGTGATTCCCTTCCTTCTGGAGACGTCGTCGGCGCTTTCCGAGATGGACCAGGATACGCACCCGGCGCTGTTAGGGATGGCGGAGCGGCTGGTGAACGCCTGCCCCCAGGCGGTGAGCGACTTTCTGCGCAATGCGCCGAAGGTGCAGGCGCGGATCAAGGACCAGCAGCTGGCGCGATGGTTCGACGAGGGGATGCGCATCCTGGAGGAGAACGAGGATGGAGGGCTGGCCTTCTTCCGGATGGAATCGGCGCGCGGCGAGCGGGTGGTGGAGGCGCTTTCATCAGGCGTGGCGCTGGACCGGGTGAAGGAGCTGCTGATGATGTACTGCCGCGCGCTGGCGGGGGAGTCGGTGGACCTGATGCCGACGCAGGACCTGAAGGAAAAGAACATCGGCTGGAACTCAGCCGAGCGTGCGACGACGGAGGGGAAGAATATCTTCGTGCCGTCGTTCGTAGAGCGGTACCCGACGAAGGACGAGAACTTCAATTGGTTCAAGGTCATCGTCACGCATCAGGTGGGCCATTTGGAGTTCGGCAGCTTCGCGTTCCTCTTCGACAAGCCATCCACGGTTTTTCTCGGAAAAGACCAGCGCGAGGTCTTGAGTAAAGAGACACAGAAGCCGAAGGCGGCGGTCTCAGACCTGCAGCGATTCTTTGACCTCTTCCCGGACCGGAAACTCGCCTCCGATATCTTCATGTTGGTGGAAGACGGGCGTATTGACCATCTGGTGAAGGGGAACTATCGCGGCATACGAACGGCGTATGACCGGGTGCAGGGCGAATCGGTGGCGCAGCGGCCTTCGCCGGACACCCTGCCCTTGCGCGAGGCGTTGATGGAGGTACTGGTACGCCTGAGCCTGCAATCGGGCGGCAGCCTCTCCGTGCCGAGCGAACTGCATGAGCACATAGACGCCATCGCGATGCTGATGCGGGGGGTGCAGGCGGACACGGCGACGGTGGAGGATACGGCGGAGACGGCCCTGCGCATCTACGAGATCGTCAGCCAGGTGCCGAACGTGGAATCGGAAGAGGAGCGATCGGACGAGCGGAAGATGGACGAAATGGGGGATGAGCAGAGCGACGAGGCGCTGGAGAAGCTGATGCAGGAACTACAGGCCGGAGGCTCCGGCAGCGGCCAGCCGCCTCAGGGGAAGCAGCGGGAGTACAAGAGTCCGCAGCAGGTGGAGTTCCGCGGCGATTTCAAGCCGGAACTGGTGCAGGCGCTGAAGGAGCTAAGGAAGCAGAAATCGAAGCCCGAAGGCCAGATGCAGATGGAGGGGATCTCACAGGAGGCGCTGAAGCAGATGCTGGAGCAGAGCGCCGAGCTGGAGATGACGGAGGCTCAAGAGGGCGAGGTTGACGACCAGGCAAGCAACTTTGTGGACAACCTGATGAGCGAGGCGGCGGACCAGCAGGCGAAGGCGCGTCCGGGGAACCAGTTCCCGCACGTGCCGGAGGACGACCGACCGCTTTCCAGCAACGAACCGAAGACGTTCCTCTACGATGAATGGGACTTCCGCGCGGCGGACTACAAGCCGCGCTGGTGCGCCGTGCGCGAGAAGGTGATGGACGAGGGGACGAGCGATTTCTACGAGAAGACGCTGAAGAGCTACGCGCAACTCGTTTCGAGGATCAAGAAGCAGTTCGAGATGCTGGCGCCGGAGATGTACCGGAAGGTGAAGCACCTGCCGGACGGGGACGAGTACGATTTCGACACGGTCGTGGAGTCGGTCATCGAAGGGATGGCTGGCGGGACGCCGACGGACAAGGTCTACTGGCGGCGGAACAAGATCGAGCGCGAGGTCTCCGTGGCGTTCCTGCTGGATATGAGCGCATCCACGGCGGAGGCGGTGGACGAAGCGCGCCGCCAGATTGACACGGTGGATTTTCCGGACGACCCAAGGGACTATATGACCTGGCTGAGGACGCGCCGTGAGGAGATGAGCCGACGCACGTATAAGCGCATCATTGACATCGAGAAGGAGAGCACGGTGCTGCTCATCCGGGCGCTGGAGGCGATCGGCGACACGTACGGCATCTACGGCTTCTCAGGCTACGGGCGGGAGAATGTGGAGTTCTACGTCATCAAAGATATAGACGAGCGATTCGGGGAGCCGGTGAAGCGGCGGATAGACAAGATCACACCGATGCACGCGACGCGCATGGGCCCGGCGATACGGCACGCCGTGACGAAACTGGAGAGCCAGGAATCGCGGACGAAGGTGCTGTTCCTGGTGAGCGACGGGCGCCCGCAGGACCGGGGGTACAGCCGCGAGGGTGTTGAGAAGGAGTACGCCGTTCACGATACGCGGATGGCGCTGAACGAGGCGCGGCGAAAGAATATCGTCCCGTTCTGCCTGACGGTTGACCGAGCCGGGCACGATTATCTGAAGACGATGTGCTCCGACATGGGGTATGAGATCGTGCCGGACATCACATCGCTGCCGCACCGGCTGCCGCAGCTGTACCGCCGGTTGACGGTGTAGGCGGGTAGCGGAGCCGAGGGCGACCAGCCGGTCGCCCTTACGGAGGCGCGAGGGTCTTGAGGTGGGCGACGACGTCGGCGATCTGCTGATCGTTGAGGAAGCCTGCGAAGCCAGGCATGGCCGTTCCCTGCACACCGTTCCTTGTGAAGTCAAAGAGCTGTTTTTCTGTAAGGCGGGCCACGCCGAGGGTGAGGTTGGAGGGCGGCGGGTTGTGGGCCGGGGCGTGCGGGCCATCGCCTTTCCCTGATTCGCCGTGGCATGGCGCGCACGAGGCGATGTAGATGTTTTTCCCTTGGGCAGCGGAGCTGATCGTCGGCGCTTGCGATGTGGAGGTTTGGCTTTGGCTCGCAAGGGAGTTGATGTAGTTGATGATGTGCCAGATCTGGTCATCGGCGAGGGTGCCGGTGAAGGGGGGCATAGGGCTTCCGGGAACCTTGGTTCCGTTCTTGATGTAGTTGAAGAGCTGGCCTTCCGGGTGCAAGGGCGCATGCACCGTGAGATCGAGCGGGCGCATGGAGAGTGCGGCGGCGCGCGGGCCATCGCCCTTACCTGTATCGCCGTGGCAGGCCGCGCATTGCTGGGAATAGGCGACCCTTCCCGCCAGGATCGAGGGGCCGGTGGGAGGGAAGGGATTAACTTGGAAGCCGTCGCGGGCGCTCTCCTTCTGAGAGGGGACGACTACGAAGAGGAGGCCGATCACTGAAAGGCCGATGGCGGGGGCGAGGAGCTGCTTCCCGATCTTCCTTCGCACGCTGCCTGTGACGAAGACCGGGACGGCGCAGGCCAGTCCGATCAAGAGGAGCTCGAGGCCGAAGAGGCGGCGGCCCAGAGACTCGTCCGGACGGCCGACGTCAGAGAGCCTGCCGGTGGGCGTAAGCTCGAAGCGGTGAGCCGTCCGTAGGTCGAAGCCGTCAGGGCGCACGACCAGGACTTCCAGCTGCCAGAGTCCCGTGACGCTGAGGGAGAGGCTTTCGACAATGTATCGCCCATCGCCTTGATTCGCGGCGATAGCCGACTGCGCGCCGAGATCGCCGCCGAGGAAGGTGGTGGTGACGCGCACTTCTCTTGCATTGGCGATGGCGCCGCGGCGGTCCCTGGCCTCCACCACAATCGTGTTGCTGCCGACGACCCCAGGGGTGACGCGGACGCTCACTGCGGCATCGTTCACTTTTTGGATGAGCGCTATCGCGTCGAGCCGCGCTTGGCGGGCCTCGACCTGGCGAGCGGGTTCGAGGCTTGTGAGCCAGCCCGTAGCGAGGACGACGAGGAGGATGAGGGAGGCTTCGCTTGCGACGAAGGTTTTCAGGAGAGCCGGCGCGCGGCTATCGGCAGCGAGGCGCTTGCCGACCCAGAGGAGGTTGAGCGCACCGAATACGATGAGGATGGCAAGGACGGCAACCTTGGCGATCAAGGCTCCGCCATACGGGGTATCGGCGGCGCTGGGGGAGGAGACGTGAACCCAGCCGCTGTAGGCGCCAGTGACGACCAGGACGACGACGCTGGTGAAGGCGAGGACGGAGAAGCGCGGAATCAGGATCCGCAGGAGTTTCACGCGCTCCTCATCCCCGAGAGAGCGGGAGAAGAGCCGGAGGGTGATGAAGAGCGAGAGGAGGCCGCCGGCCCAGAGACCCGCGGCGATGAGGTGGAAGAAATCAGAGGTGATAGCGAAGGGGCGCACAACAGGAGCGGCGGCACTGTGGCTGGTATAACTATAGGTGAGGAGCATCGCCCCTGCCGCCGCCACGGCGAGGGGGAAGACGAACTGGAAGTCGCGGGGGCGGCCCCTGCGGGCCATCGCGCCGTGAAAGGCGAGGAAGAGGAAGACGGCGATGAAGAGGGCGGCGCGCCAGAGCCACCAGCGACCGTAATCGGTGTCCAGGAGGACGCTGTTGAGAGGCTCGCCGAAGGTGCGATACCAGGGGAGGTCGCGGGCGGTGCCTGCCTGGACGAGGAAGAGGCCGAGGGACGAGGCGATGAAGAGCGCCCCTGCCGCGCCTATGAATCGAGCGCTCCGCGTGCGAACGAGAGTTGCGGCCCCGGCTAGGGCTTCAGAACGCGGAAGGCGCGCGATGGCCGGCCCGAAGATGAGGACCTGGAAGGCGAGGCCGCCGAAGATGGCGAGGACGCTGAGGAGGGCGCCCCAGCGAACGAAGGGCTCGGCCTTGGATCGGAGGAGCGGTGGCTCCTGTTGAGGGGCGGCGGGGGCCGATATCGGTTCGCCGATGGAGAAGACGTAGGAGCCGCGCACGGAGTGGCCGTCCACGGTGGAGAGGTTGCGCCACGCGACGGTATACGTGCCGTTGGGAAGGGCATCCAGGCCGACCCACAGAACTTTGGAATCGCCTGGGTCAACGACGGCCTCGCCCTTTTCCGTGCGGGCACCAGCGGTATCGAGGACTTGGATGGAGCTAAAGGATTGGGCGATAGGCTCCGAGAATCGGAGAGAGATGCGCGATGGCGAGGCCTGGAGGACTGCGTTCTGCGGAGGATCGGCAGCCTCAAGGTTGGCGTGGGCGGAGGCTTTTTGCGGGCCGTGGGCGAAGAACTGCAGCGCAAGCACGGCAAGCAGGAGGAGGGCCGCAAGGGGACGCGCGCGTTGTAGGGCAAGCATCGGCTCAGTCCTTCGTGCAGGCGGCCCGATGAATCGGGCCGCCTGCACCCGTCACACTGTCAGGCTACTTCTTTCGGGAGGCAAGTAGGGCGCTGCAGCCAACGACAACGCCTGCTGCGCCGACGATGATGCCGATGATGCCGATCAACCTGGCGGAGGAGGCTTTGTCGTCGGCATCGCTTGCAGTGTCGAGGGCGGTTTCGGTCGCGCCCTGGAGCTCGCGGGTTTCAATGAGGCGGACGGGGAACTGGAGGTCGGCTGAGGGCTCCATATTGTTGAAGCCGCTGCCTGAGGTGAAAGTCTCGTTTACGGGCACGCCTTCGATGGTGCCGAAGAAGCGGAAGCGGTACTGGCCGGGAGCCGTGGGGATGAAGTCGTTCGTGTAGTGGCCTGGGTCGCGGAAGATGGTGCGCAGGTCCATGGTCTTGGTGGTGTTGGAGGAGACGTGAGTCACGTCCACCTTCAGCGTGGTTTCTACACCCGCTACAGGATTACCGCCCTTCGCTATGCGCAGGTCAACGCCGTTCTTGATGCCCTCAAAGGCAGGCTCCACGATGAAGCCGACGGTGAGGCGATAGGCGCCGACATCGCGATTTTCATGGGCTGAGGCAGTCGCAACTGGGAGGGCAAGCAACAGGGCCGCGAGAAGGGCAGGGATGGCAATGATGCGTTTTCTCATGATGCTCCTAGTCGTGAATGTGATTCTATCGCCTGCGAAGGCGCAGGCGGAGGCACACGATGCGCCGTGGAGGAAGGAAGAGGACTAGGAGAAGTTAGCGCGGCGGCTGTTTGAGAGGGGCGATTGAACTTTGGCCGATGGGAGCAGGAGGGCGCTCGAGGGATTGCCAGAGAGTAGGCTTATCCGGCGCATAGACTAAGTCAGCAGTGGCGCTGGGCGCTGAGGGAGAGAGAAATGCGATGCCGGGAGCGGCCTCTTCGGCAGAGAGCATGATAGGTCCGCCCGTTGCGGCGGCATTGACTTGGCGCTGTGCCTGAAGGGGCAGCCCTAGCTTGGACACATCCATTTCATAGACGTGGATGTGAGGAACGGCGTAGTTCGGGCCGAGGTGGGAATGGTCGGGAGAGCGCTGGGCGAAGTAGGGGTCAATAAAGGGGCCGATAAGCAAGAGGGCGATAGCAGCCAGCGCTGCCCAGCCGATGGGGGCTTGGAAGGGGAGAGCCTGGCGGCGCACTGCTTGGGCGTGCATATCCTCACCCGTCACAACGCTTCATGTCCAGTATATACGACGGGTGGAGGTTTCCCGGAGTGTACCCCCTCACAATTCCAGGAGGAGCTTGCGCAGTTGAAAGATGGCGTTGGTTGCGGCGCGGTTCTTGATATCTAGCCTGGTCCCGGGGTATTTCCCGGCGAAAGTTAAGCTCTTTTTCGCATGGTCTATGCCGATGTAGACGGTGCCGACTGCCTTTCCCTCCTGCTCCGCAGGGCCGGCCACGCCCGTGATGCCGATGCCGACATCGGCATTTAGGGAGAGGCGGGCGGCCTTCGCCATGGCAGTGGCTGTCTCAGCGCTGATAACACCGTGGGCCTGGATGACCGATTGGTCAACGCCGTGGGCGATCTTTCCCTCCGTGGCGTAGGTGACCAGGCCGCCCTTGTAATAGGCAGAGCTGCCTGGGATGTCTGTGATGGTGTTGGCGAGGAGTCCGCCGGTGCATGATTCCATGGTGGCAAGGGTCAAGCGGCGCTCCTGGAGGAGCTTGCCGACGACCGACGGCATGGTCTCTTCGTCGGCGCCCCAGAGGTACTGGCCGAAGCGCTCGCGGAGCTTCACTTCCACCGGATAGATGAGGGCGTGGGCGGCGGCTTCATCGGCGGCTTTTGCCCCGAGGCGGACGTGGATGCCATCGGGCTTGGCGTAGACGCCGATGGAGGGATTGGGAGAACGGAGGAGTTCGCCGCACAGCTCGTCCACGGCGCCTTCGGAGATGCCGGTGACCTTGAGGGTGCGCTTCACCAGGATGCCGCCTGCGGCTCGCTCCCGGAGGCGGGGGTGCACCTGGTTCTCCCACATGTGGCGCAGCTCTCTGGGAGGGCCGGGCATTGCGATGAGAAGCTTGCCGCCCTTCTCCACGAACCAGCCGGGTGCTGTGCCGACGGGATTGGGGAGGGCCTTTGCCGATGGGATGAGCATCGCTTGCTTGAGGTTGTTGTTCGGCATGGGGAAGTTTCGGCGACTGAAGAAGGCGCGCAGGTCCTTCTCCAACTCCGGTACAATCGTCATCTTTTCCCCGGTGAGCTTCGCGATGGTCTCCCGCGTCAGGTCGTCTTCAGTGGGGCCGAGACCGCCGGTGCAGAGGAGGATATCGGAACGGGACCAGCCGCGGTGAAAGACTTCGTAGAGGCGGTCCATATTGTCGCCGACCTGGGAGACGTAAAAGAGGTCTATGCCCAAGGCGGGCAGTTCGGAGGAGAGGTAGGCGGCGTTGGTATCCGTGATTTCGCCGAGCAGGAGTTCGGTCCCAATGGAAATGATTTCGGCTTTCATGAGGTGTCCTTGGATGCAGTGCCGGGGAATCGTAGCATAGCGCCAGAGGGGGGAACAAGGCGAAACATAGGGTGTGCCGTAGAATAAAGACTGCAAGGAGCCCCAATGCCATCCCCAATCGTCTATCTCAACGGCCGGTACATGAGTATCGAAAGGGCCAGCCTTCCGATCACTGATCAAGGCGTCCTCTACGGCCACGGGGTCTTCGATACGATGCGGGCCTATGACGGCGTCGTTTTCCGGTTGGGCGATCACCTGGACAGGCTCATCGCGAACACCGATAGCTTCGGCATAGCTATCCGGGGGCAGCGTGAAGCTATCGCCGGGGCCATCGCCGGGGTTCTGAGCCGCAACAGGCTTCGAGAGGCGCGGATCCGCGTGACGGTGACGGCGGGGTCCGGGGGCGACGGGCCGGTATTTCCGGCCAAGGGGTCGCCGAACGTCTTTGTGACGTGCGCTGAGCTTCCTCCCGGCCTTGAAAAGGTCGCTCGATCCGGGTACACGGCGATCTTCGCCTCCGTCCGAAGGAGCAGCACGTCGCGCGCGGCAAGGGTCAAGGCGACGAGCTACGTAGAGCATCTCATGGCCCGCGCTGAGGCCAGGGAGAGCGGAGCTGATGAGGCGCTGCTGCTGAATGAGCAGGGCGATGTAGCCGAAGGGGCGACGAGCAATATCTTTTTCGTGCGACGGGGCACGCTGTACACCCCGTCTTTGGGTTGCGGCATCCTGCCCGGCGTCACGCGGAAGACGGTCCTTGAACTGGCCCGTTCGACGGAACGGCGCGTGCATGAGGGGAAGCTCCTCCGGTGGGCGCTTTTGCTGGCGGAAGAGGCCTTTCTCACCAACGCCGTCATTGAAGTGATGCCGCTGGTTGAGGTGGACGGCAGGCCGATCGGCGGCGGCAATCCCGGCCCGGTGACGCGAGAGCTGCAGAAGGCGTATACGCGGCAGGTGCGCGAAGAGACGGGCAGGCGCTAACGGCCTTCTCCTGCACCTCCGGGAGCACCAAACACAGGTTCTCCCTTGCGTTCGACTCGGGCCTAGGCCGCCGCCTTCTTTTTGGAGGAGAACGGCATTCTCAGCTCGCCCCTCTCCCAGGAGACAAGGAGCGTCGGCGCGATGAAGAGGGAGCTATAAACGCCCGCGAGCACACCGATAAGAAAGACGTACATGAAGTCATGCACGGTGGGGCCGCCGAAGAAGAGGACAGCGAGGATGGTGATGAGGGTGGTGATGCTGGTGTTAAAGTTGCGCGTGAGGGTCTGGTTCAGTGCGATGTTTACGTAGGTTTCAAAATCCCGAGCGGTCCTATCGGCGAGATTCTCGCGGATGCGGTCGAGGACGATGATGGTGTTATTGACGCTATAGCCGATGACAGAGAGGATGCCGACGACCATGAGGGAGTTGATTTCGACCTCGGTGAATTTGGCGAGGATGCCGAAGGCCCCGAGGACGATGAGGACGTCCTGAAACATGGCAATGGTCGCGACGACGCCGTAGCGGTAGGACTTGGGCACTTTCCGGAAGGCCCACCAGAGGTAGATAAGGATGCCGATGATACCTGCGAGGACGGCCCAGGTGGTGTTGAGGATGGAGCGTTTGGCGATCTCCGAGTCAACGGAGGAGAACTCAACCGTGTCGCGGTTGATGGGGGCGATCCCCTCAAGGGTGCGGAGGATGGTGCTCCGCTGGTCATCGAGCGGGCGCGGACCTCGGATGAAGAGGCCGCCATCGCGGGCCTCAATCGTCGTGTCCTTGTAGCCGAAGGGCTCGATGGCGGCTTTCAACTCGTCCGGTGTGACGGCGCGAGTTAAGGTGAGCTGCTGCGCGAGACTTGTGACGTAGTTGAAGCTGCTTTGGCCGATAGGGCCGTGAGTCTGGGCAAGGCCGAGCAGCGCAGCCGCCTGTTGTGTGGCAGACACCTTGGTGCCGCCAAGGAAGAAGGCGTTAGGGCCGGTCTTGTGGATGATGAAGGACTCATGCGCCGCGGCTGAGACCTTCGCGCTATCAGTAAAGGCGACCGTGAAGGCCTTTCCGGCATCGGTGACGAGTTGGGTCTTCACCGCAACGCCGAATTCGCCTTCGAGTTGCTTGAGGATTTTCTCCTGGTCGGCCGCTGAGACGCCGCGCGCGACGAGGGTGAAGGTGTTGGCGGCGCTGTGGAGCACGGAGACCTGCTTTTCAGCGAAGACATCTTCGATCGAGGCGACAAGGTTGTTGCGGGCTATCGAAGGCTCTCCGAAATCGAGGGTGAGAGCGAGCGACTTCGTCAGGTCTAGGGGCGTTATCTCAGCCGGGCCGAAGCGGCCCTGGAGCCGCTGTGTAGTGAGGGCCTTGGCGCCTGTATCAATCGCCGCGATGCCGATGAAGAAGCGGTTTTCGCCTGCGGCAACCACAGAAGCGCCCTCTACGCCGCCGGACTTCAGCTCAGCCTCTACGTCGGCCGCCGTCACGGTTGCCGGAGGCGCCGTGAAGCGGAAGATGGAGGCGAAGCCCTCCGGGCCGTCAAAGACGGTGCGATTGGCCTCGCCGAAGCTCTCCTTGATCGCCGTCAGAAGGCCTTCGCGGTCCGTAGCGCTTATCTCTTCAACAACGAGGGAGGCGGCCTGGCCCTTTGTGCCGAAGGGGTCGGAGAAGCCCTTGCCCGCGCCGAAGCGATTCACATGCTGACGAAGCGTATCTAGACTGAAGGCCGCTCCGAAGTTCACCGTGACGGCCAGGTCTTGAGCGGTCAGATTGACGCGGGTTACCGTTCCCAGGGCATCTTCGAACCGCTTCACGAGGGCGGCCGCCTCTTCCTCCGTCATGGCCGAAGCCGTTGTGATGTAAGAGCCATCGTTGAGGCGGAAGAGGGTCACGTTTTCGCCCGCCAGCTCACTCAACCGGGCGCCGCCAAGGGCGGTCACGACGCTCTCCAGGGAAACGGGGTCTGTGAAGCGGAAGATGACAGCTTGGCCCTTATCGAAGGGGAAGGGGGCCTGCTCGGCCTCGCCGAACTTGTCCGTGAGGGTCTTGATAAGCGTCTCGCGGGTTTCCGCGGTGACGGTGCGCGCGGCGACAATCAGGGTATCGGCGGCTGTATTGGCGGTCACGACGCCCTGGATCCCGCGGTCGGTCAGTTCCTTGGAGGCGTCGGCCGCTGTGACGGCAGCCTTGAACTTCATGGTGATAGCCAAGTCGTCTGCGGCTTCGAAGGTGATGCGCTCGGTCTTGCCGTACTTCTGCTCCCAGAGGGCGGCGGCCTTATCCAAGGTCTCCTTGCTCAGTTGTAGGGAGCTGACGAAGTAGGTGTTGGCTCCCGCGCGTTCAGCGATGAGGCCCGTGGGCTTCGTCGAACCGAAGCCTTCCCGGAGTTCCCGGAGCGGCACGGCATCCGTGAAGACGATGTTCAAAGCGAGGTTCGCCGCATCGTCCTCAAGGCTCGTGATGGTGACCTTGCCGAAGTCCCTTTCCAGGATAGCGGCGAGGCCTTCTTCGATGATTTCCGTGCGGATGAAGAAGGAAGTGTCGCCCGTCTTCTGGATGGTGGCGTCTTCGATGCCGACGGCGGCAAGCTTGGCGCGCACCTGGTCTATCTCAACGGGCTCCTTGAAGTCAACGGTGATGGAGCTGCCGCTGGAGAACTCCAGGCCGAAGGGGAGGTGCTTGGGGACGGCCAGAGCGATGATGCAGACGACCGCGATCACCAGCGAGAGGCGGAAGTACCATTTCCGATAGCGTACAAAGTCGATCACGGCGGCTCCTGCTTCACGCGCCCAAGGCTGTGCGGGCGGATGTTTCGGATGTTTTCACTGGGGCAAAGAGATTCGTTCGGTCCGCGTACTTGGTGCCCACGAAGAGCCGCAAGAAGAGGCGGCTGATAAAGAGGGCGCAGAACATGCCGACGAGGAGGGAGATGATGAGGGTGATGGCAAAGCCGGTCACCTTCGGCTCTCCCAGCCGATCGCCGAACCACCAAAGGATGGCCATGGTGATGATGGTGGTGATATTGCTATCGCGGATGGCGTTCCAGGCGCGGTCGAAGCCGGTGGCGATGGCGCCGCCGAGGCCGCGTCCGCCGCGCAGCTCTTCGCGCAGGCGCTCGTAGATGATGACGTTTGCGTCAACGGCCATACCGACGGAGATGACGAAGCCCGCGATGCCGGGCAGGGTAAGGGTCACGTTCAGCATCTTGAAGATGGCAAGGACGATCACTGTATAGATGCCGATAGTGATCGCGGCGTCCAGCCCAGGCAGGCGGTAGTAGAGAACCATGAAGAGCATAACGAGCCCGAGGCCGATGGCGGCCGCGACGTAGCTCTTGTCCAGCGAGTCTTTCCCGAGGGTGGCGGAGACGGCCTCCTCTCGAACAACGCGGACGTCAACGGGGAGCGAACCAGCGTTGAGTTGGATGGCGAGGCGGCGGCCTTCCTGAGAGGTCAAGCCGGTGATGCGGCCTCTATCGGAGATGGTTGATTGGACCGTGGGGGCGGAGATGAGCTGGTTATCCAGGAAGATGCCGAGGGGTTGGCCGATGAGGGAGCTGGTGATCTGTTCGAAGATGCCCGCACCCTCGTTGTTGAATTCAAAGGCCACTTCCGGGAGGCCTGTCTGGGGATCGTTCACTAGCTGGGAGGTGGGCCGCATGAACTTGCCCGTGAGGTGCTTTTCTATGCCGCCGTTCCCTCTGCCGGTGGCGGGAACCCAGTTGGGACAGGCAGCCGCCGAGCTATTGGGGACCGCGCAGCGCCGGAAATCGAGCTGGGCCGTGCTGCCGATGAGTCGCTTCGCTTCGTCAATGTCCTTGATGCCGGGAAGCTGGACGACAACTTCATTGGCCCCCTTCAGCTGGACAACGGCTTCAGCAACACCGTAGCCGTTGACCCGCCGCTCGATAGCGTCAGCGACGCCGCGCATCTGGTCTTTGGTGACGCCGCCGGTCTGCGCGCGGTAGACGAGGTGAGTGCCGCCCTGGAGATCGAGGCCGAGCCGCAGACCCAGAGGGGTGTCGTTGGAGCCGCGCTCGAAATCACCGATGGAAATCGTCTTCATCACCAGGACGGTGAGGGAGAGGCCGATCAAGACGGCAACGAAGAGGAGCTGGAGTCTTTTCTTGGTCAGGCGCACAGGCATCTTCGCCTCTTTGTGAGAGTATTTCGCGTTATCGGGCTTGGTCTTTCAACCGCTTCGCGAGGGCGATGGCCTGGGCGTGGGTTGCCACTTCGCCCGCCGCCTCGGCTTCGTAGACAGCCTCCAGAAGAGTGCCTACCTTTGGGCCGGGGTCCATGCCAAGCTCTCGAATAAGGTCATGTCCATCAATAAGTTTCGGCGGCCTGACTTCTGGTGAAGCCTGCCGCCAAGCCTCCAGGATACCAGAAATCCGTTTGGAATACTGCTTCCAGTCTTTCATGTCCAGGAGGGGGCCTCTAGCCGCCAGGTAGTCGGCATAGCTGAGAAAGAGGGTGTCTACAGCGGCCTCTCCGGCATCTCGGAAGAATCTGTAGACGGCGCGCCTGGTGGGGCCCGTTGCCTCCCGGGTGATAAGGCCGGGGCGAAGGTGTTCCAATACTGTAGATACGACGATGCGCGTCTCCCGGTTGCTATAGCGCAGTCTTTCCATAATGTTTTTCGTGACATCAGCCCCTATTTTGGGGTGGCCAAAAAAGCGGATGCGTCCGCCGGCTTCCACGGTTTTGGTAGCGGGCTTTGAGACATCGTGGAGTAAGGCGGAAAGCTTGAGCAGGAAGAGCCGGTCTCTGCCGCCGCTGATCTTTTCGCCAAAGTAGTTAATGTACGCTTGGTCCCACGGAACATCGCCGATAGGCGAGTCCTCCGGGAGTGATTGGCGGGCAACACGCTCCACATAACCGACGATCTGCATGGAGTGCTGGAGAACGTCCCAGTAGTGCTCCTTCGGCTGGCCGCAGCCACGGGCCTCTTCCAGTTCCGGGATCAGGGTGGTAAGAAGCCGGTAATCGTCCAACTGCTGGAGGCGTGCGGCCGCCCCTGGAAAGCCGACGATTTTGGAGAACTCATCACGGGCGCGTTCGGGAGCTACCGTGGCGATGCGGTGGGCCTCCCGTTTGATGGCGGCTTCGGTAGAGCCGTCTATCGTAAAGCCAAGCTGCGTGGCGAGGCGGACGGCGCGGAGGAGGCGTAATGGGTCGTCGCGGAGCGCCTCATCGGAGACGAGCCGGATGCGGCGAGCTGTGATGTCGTCTGATCCGTTGGCCAAATCAACGACATGCCTTTTGATGTCAGGCGCTTCTACGTGTTCAAGCGGAAGGGCGAGGGCGTTAATGGTGAAGTCGCGCCGCCTGAGGTCCTGCGTCAGACTCCCCTGGAGGGCGCTGAGGTCAATATAGTGGCTATTGGAAGGAAGGACGATGCGGTAGACGTGGCGCTCTTCATCCAGAGGCACGAAGTGGCCATCGAGGGCTTTTGCGAGGCTCTCTGCCAGATGGCGCGCATTGCCGGAGACGGCCACGTCAAGATCAGCGGTTGGGCGCGGGATGACCAGATCGCGGACGGCGCCGCCGACGAGAAAGCCTTCCGCGTTGTGGGCGGCAAGGATAGCGCGAACATGGGTGAGGAGGGCTACGGTATCGGCAGGAATGCGGATGGCGATTCCTCCGAGTCTCTTACTTGAGGCTTGACCGCCGATGGGGGGACCTAGGCCTCTACCGGCTCGGGCGTCTCTTCGACCTTTTGCAACGTCTCGAGCCCGCCCTGCTCGCGGAGGCGATCCACATAGAGGACGCCGTCTAAGTGGTCTATCTCATGCTCCAAGGCCTGGGCAAGAAGTCCTTCCGCCTTCAGGCGGAACTCCTTGCCTTCTGCATTCAGCGCTTTGACCTTGACCCATTCGGAGCGGGTGATCGTTCCCCGGTAGCCTGCGACGCTTAGGCAGCCCTCGCTGATCGTTCGTTGACCGCCCTTTTTCACGAACTCCGGGTTGATAAGGACGTAGCGCTCCTCCGGCGCATCCTCCGCGGCAGGGATGACGATGACGGCCACGCGAAGAGGCACGCCGATCTGATTCGCGGCAAGACCGACACCATGCTCAGCGACCATCGTATCGAATAGATCCTCGATCAATCGCTTGATCTTGGCGTCGATCTTTGTGACGCGCTTTGTCTTTGTGCTCAGCACCGGGTCCGGCGCTTGGCGGACTGGATGGACGGCCACTTGGATACCTTTCAAGGGACGCGTGACGGACGCTACGTTCAACCTGATTATAGGGGAGGCATTTCCCCTTCGCAAAGGAGGGCTTATGGGTTCGCTACATCATATGCTGCGGGTCTATGTCCACCAGCCATTCTTTGGAGAGCTTGACGGCATCGAGCAGGGCGTTGGGGTCAAGGCCTTGGACCAGCACCTGCCAGCGATAGCGTCCCCGCAGGCGTTCGTAGGGCGCAGGGGCAGGCCCAATCACTTTTGTTCCAGGAAGACCAAGCGTATCTGCAGTGACGGAAAGGTGGTTGGCCGTCTTTTCAGCCTCTTCTTGGGCGGCTTGCCGGTTCGTGTGCTGGAAGAGGAGGCGGGCGATGCGCGTAAGCAACGGGAGGCCAAGCTCCATGCGACGCCGCACCTCATCTGCAAAGAAGGCGGGGTAGTCCTGGGTCGCGGCGGCCAGGATGGCATAGTTGTCCGGGGAATAGGTCTGGAAGATGACCCGGCCCGGACGCTCGCCGCGTCCGGAACGCCCAGCCACCTGGGTGAGGACTTGGAAGACGCGCTCGGCGGCGCGAAAATCCGGCGAGTGGAGACCGATATCGGCATTGACGACACCGACGAGAGTGACGCTGGGGATGTGCAGGCCTTTGGCGAGCATCTGCGTGCCGATGAGCACATCCGCCTGGTGGGCGATGAAGCGGCGGACGATGGCCTCATGGGAGCCGCGCGCCTGCGTCACATCGCGATCCCACCGCAGGAGGCGCGCCGCAGGGAATGCCTGAGCCGTCTCTTCCTCCAGCCGCTGGGTGCCGAGGCCCATGTAGCGGATGCGCCTGCCGCCGCATTCGGGGCAGAGGCTTGGGGCGCGCACATGATAGCCGCAGCGATGGCACTCCAGGTCGGCGGCATCGCTGTGGTAGGTGAGGGGCGAATCGCAGCGGCGGCACCTGGCGACGTAGCCGCAATCGCGGCACTGGACGAAGGTCGCCGCGCCTCGGCGGTTGAGGAAGAGGATCACTTGCTCGCCAGCGGCAAGGGCGCGGTGCATCTCGGAGCGGAGGGCGTTGCTGAAGATGCTGGAGTTGCCGCCTTTCAGCTCTTCCCGCATATCCACGATGCTGACCTGGGCAAGGGCGCCTGATTTCCCGGTCTCAAGCGAGGCGCCGATGCGCTCCTTCAGCTCTAGGAGCTGATACCGGCCGGTGAGGGCGCAGTGGTAGCTCTCCAGCGAAGGTGTGGCGCTTCCAAGGATGACGGTGGCGCCGGTCAGTTCGGCGAGCTTCAAGGCCACGTCGCGCGCGTGATAGAGGGGCTGGTTCTCTTCCTGCTTGTAGGTCCATTCGTGCTCTTCATCCAGGACGATAAGTCCGAGATCGGGCTGTGGGGCGAAGATGGCGCTGCGCGAGCCGATGACGACGCTCGCTTCGCCCTCATGGATGCGCCACCACTCATCGAAGCGCTCACCTGGCGTGAGGCCGCTGTGGAGGACGGCGACCCGCCCAAGGAAACGCTCTGCAAAGCGCTCCACGATCTGCGGCGTCAGCGCGATCTCCGGGACAAGCACGATGCCGCGCTTGCCTTGCCGGACGACGCGCTCAAGGGCGCGTATGTAGAGCTCGGTCTTGCCGCTGCCTGTAACGCCGAAGAGGAGCAGGGGTTTTCGCGCGGACGGCTTGGCGGCGATCGCAGCTTCTACGGCGTTCCACGCGGCTTGCTGTTCAGCCGTCAATGTAAGGGGCGCACTCTTTGCAGGGCTGATGTTTGCCAGCGGGTCGCGCATGACGCGCGTGCGGGAGCGTTGGACCAGGCCGCGCCTTTCAAGGGAGGCAAGGGTTGTTGTGACGGCCGTATGGCTCCGGCGGAGGCTAGATTCGAAGGCTCCTTCTTCGCCGGAAAGGGCGATATCAAGAAGGAGCAGCGCCTGCTTTGCTTCGGCGGGCTTGCCGGTGGATTCGAGGCGCGATACTTCGGCGAGAGCCTTTGGCAGGGAGACGGCAAGGAAGACGACCGGGGCAAGTTTCGGCCCCACCTTGGGCTTGGCGAAGAGCCATGAGCGCTGGACGAGATTGCGAGAGACAAGGATGCGGAGGGCCGAAGCGGCAAGCCGTTTGCCGAAGCGCTTCTCCAGAGCCCCCTGGGCTGATGGACCGGAGGAGGCGAGGTGTCCAAGGAGCTTTGCCGCCGGCTCTTTGATGCCGCGGACCTGTTCTAATGTGGGCTGGGGCACCGGGCTATAGATAGTGGTCACACGCTGGCGAAGGTCGGGCGGGACGACGAGGGCGGCGGCGGCATAGGCGGGCGAGCGATAGTAGGTGGAGACCCATTTGGCGAGCGCGATCTGGACATCCGAGAGCCAGGGCCGTTCGTCAATGACCCGGGTGACCTGACGGAGCTCACCGGGGTACGCCGTGGTCTTTGAGAGGGTGAAGACAAAGCCTGGGGCCTGACGCGGGCCGAAGGGGACTTCTACAAGCTGGCCTGGACGAAGGCGCAGCCCGGCAGGGACGCTGTAAGTAAAGGTGTCACCCTGACCGGCAGGGGCGTCAACGGCGATTTCCGCGTAGGTCATCACGCGCTCCTACGCAGCGGATTAAGGGAGTCTGGAAGCGGTTAGCTCTTGGCTTCGGCCGGAGCGACTGGCTTTTCTGCGGCAGGCGCAGCTTCGGCCGCCTCTTCAGCAGCGAGCCTGCCCTTTTCCTTGATGCGGGCATCGCGGGCGGAGAGGCCGCGCAGGTAGCCAAGCTTTGCCCGGCGGACGGAGCCTTTGCGCAAGAGTTCCACGGACTCAAGGAGCGGCGAGTGCACCAGGTAGGTGCGCTCGACGCCGACACCGTGGGCGATGCGGCGGACGGTGAAAGACCTGGAGGGGCCGGAGCCGCCTTCCCGGACGACAACGCCCTGGAAGGATTGGGAGCGTGTCCTATCGCCTTCCTTGACCTGGGACTTGACGTTGACCGTGTCTCCAGGCTTCAGGTCCGGGACCTTGATGGTTGCCTTAATCTCGAAAAGTTTGCGTGCGTCCATAGCAGTTTGCCTTCAGGAAAAATAACGTCCGCCAAGAGGCGGGCACTCGGATAGGATACCACACCTCTAGGCTGCGGGACAGCCTTAGGTGTCACTCTTCTGTTCAGAGGCCCAACGGAGGGCATCGGCCACTTCTTCCGGGGAGATGCCCGCCCCTTCCAGTAGGTCAGGACGACGGGTCAGTGTTCGCAGGATAGACTGCCTCCTGCGCCATTTAGCGATGGCCCGGTGGTCGCCACTGAGGAGAACATCAGGCACGGGCATGCCGTTGAAGTTCGGCGGGCGTGTGTACTGTGGGTACTGGATGAGGCCGTCGGAGAAGGTATCGTGTGCGGGCGAGCCGGGGTCGCCCAACGCGCCCGGCAGGAGGCGGACCACGGCATCTATGAGCACCCAGGCGGCAGGCTCCCCGCCGGTGAGAACGTAGTCGCCGATACTCACCTCATCATCAAAGAGTGTTGCGGCGGCCCGCTCATCTACCCCCTCATAGTGGCCGCAGACCAGGATGAGATGTTTTTCTCTCGCGAGTTCCTTTACCAGGCCCTGCGTGAGCACCCGGCCCTGGGGAGAGAGGTGAATCACCCGCGCTTTATCCTTTGCGGTACGATTGGCGACTTCTATGGCCTCTGCAAGCGGGGCGGGCTTCATGAGCATCCCGGGTCCGCCGCCGTACGGGGTGTCGTCCACTACGTTGTGCTTATCGTGGGTGAAGTCTCGGATGTTGCTGAGGGCGATCGTGACGATGCCGGATTCCACTGCCCGCTTAAGGATGCTTTCGGTAAGCGGCCCCGTGAACATGCCGGGGAAGAGCGTAAGAACTGAAATCTTCATGCGGGCCTAGTCGTGGTGGTGCTCTCTGTGGTCGTGGTGCTTGTGCGAGTCAGCCTTGGGAGGAGTGTGGTCGTCCTGAACGCCCTTCATGATTTGGATGGCATGGGGTAAGACGGGCATGATCAGTTCCAGCATCTCGCTGACGCCTTTGGGGCTGCCTGGAAGATTCACGATAAGCGTCTGGCCCCGCACTCCAACCACTCCCCGGCTGAGGACGGCATGAATGTTGCGCTTGGCGCTCTCGGCGCGCATCCATTCGGCGAGTCCCGGCACCTCGCGATCTATCACTTGGCGGGTGGCTTCGGGCGTGACATCTCGAGGGGCAAGACCGGTGCCGCCTGTCGAAAGGATGAGGTCGAGGTGTTCAACGTCCGCCCAAGTCCTGAATGTCTCGGCGATCTGGGCAGCCTCATCCGGGATGACTTTGCGTGCCTTGACGGCGGCATCCAGCCTGGATACGAGCTTGGCGATATTTTCGCCGCTGGTATCCACACGCTGACCTCGGGACGCGGCGTCACTGATGGTAAGGATGCCGACGGTAATCATGGGCTGAGGCACCATAATAGCACCGGGTGCGGGCTCTGAAGATTGACCCTGGGGCGGCCTAATGATAGACTTGGTATTGAACTGGTTCAAAACTAGCTTGTTCCCTGCTCACCAGGGGAGATGTCATGGCCACAACGTCCCGGACCTTCAGTTCGCTGCAACTGCGGACAGCCGCTGAGCACATCCAGGCCAGCAGGCTGAAGCGGTGGCCCTTCGCCTTTAACTTCTACTCGATGGCCACCAACACCGCCGATTCTCTCCTTCTTGTTTTTGCTTCCGCACTGGGAGCGGGGGTCGGGGTGGTTGCGTTGATTGAGGCCCTTGGAGATATGCTTTCAGCCATCGCGCCGTTCGGGGTGGGTAAGGTCGTTGATCGGGTGCAATCGCCGCGGAAGTATCTGACTATGGTCTTTGCCGCAGCCGCGACCCTGATGATTGCTTTTGCCATCACAAACAATCCCATGGTGTTGGTTGTCCTGTGTATCGGGTGGGGAATCGTCTTTGTTTCCGCTGGGCCTGTAGTGCCTATCGTCTTAACCCGTCTTTTCCGGCGGTCCGAGTGGGCGACCCAGCAGGCGCGATTGAGCGCCATGAACTCCCTCGGCACCGCCACGGCCTTCGGCCTGTGCGTGCTCTGGCTCTTTGTGGGAGGGAGGATGATCGGCGAGGCGAACAGCATCCGCATCCTTTTCGTACTCGGCGCGATCATGTGCTGCATCGCCATCGCCTTTGCATTGCTGTGGCTGCGCCCCGCGGACCATCAGAAGCACGGGGCTTCCGGAGGTCAAGAGACGGCGCCACCACGGTCTGCGGCCCTCGCGAAGCCCGCCTCGATGGCGAAGAGCGGCCCGATCACCTGGAAACACAAGACAGCGTATAGCGATGGCCTGAAGAATCTCTTTCTTACAACGATGGTTCTCTTTTTCGGCATCGGCATTATGGGCGGCATCTATCCCGCCTACATGATGCAGGAGCTTGATGCAGAGGTGTACAAGGTTGTCATCGGCTCCACGGTCTTCAACCTGGCGGCGGGGCTTGCGATGCCTCATGTGGCGCACAACATGGGCAAGATGATGCCGGCGCGCCTTCACGCCCTGGGAAGCCTGGGGCGCAGCGCCGCGTTCCTGTGCATCGGGCTCGTGGGGCTTGTGCTGACCGGCACTCCGGCCCACCTAGCGGTGATCGGCCTGATGGCCTTTTCCGGGTTGACGTGGGCGGCAACGGCGACGTCCGGAGGCAACCGCCTGGTCTACCTCGCACCGGCAGGTCAAAAAGGCACGGCCTCCGGGCATTTCACTGCATTCAGCTTTATGGCGCTGGCGGCTGGAGCGATCGTCGGCGGCCAGGTAGCCGGATTTTTCGGCTACTTCCCTGCCTTCGTGATTGCCGCAATAGCCGCGTTCATCGCTTCGATCCTGGCGATCCGTCTATAGCACTGTAGGGGCATGACATGAGCACATCAGCGACCAAACTGCGTGAGCGACCGGCGGGAGCACGACCGCAGCACCTGCCGCCCCCGATCTTCCAGACTCCGGAAGCGGTGGAGGAGAGCGCTGTGGAGGACGCCAAGAGCCATCCCGGCAAAGTCCTCCTCACCATTCTGTTGCTTCCGATCATGGGGCTACGGAAGGTCGGTGTCTGGCTCTTGCTCCTCGTTGCGCGGCTTGTGCTTCTCCTAACGCCTGTCTTCAATCTCGCCATGCGCCCCTTTAAGAGGCTTGCGCGAGGGATGATGGTTCGCATGCCGGTGCCGTCTGAAGTGAAGTGGAACCATACGCTCCAATTCGTGGGCAATCTGACCCTAGGCTATTACCGCGACCTGAAAACAACGATGCCGGCCCATGACGCGGAGCTGATCGTGGCGAAGGGGCTGAGCGAATCGGGCAGGCGGTGGATGTGGGAGATGATGAGCGCCCGCGGCGGCGAATTGAAGAGCCTCACCGAGCTGGCGGATATGATGAACGTGAGCTTTCGCGCCATGGACATCCAGTCCACCGTGGAGGTCAGCCCGCACCAGGTGAAGGTGACCAACTGGCACTGCCCGTATGTTGCGCGAGCGCCCCGGGAACAGGTACACAAGGAAGTGGTGTGCCAGATGATGTGCGGGGCGAGAACCTCGCTCTTTCAGGGCGTGAACCACGGGCTGCCGATGCATATCCAATACCGCCCTGAGACGATGATGGGCAAAGGCGATAAGGCTTGTGTGAAGCGCTACACGGATGTGCTGAAGAAACTGAAATAGCCGAAGCTATCTATGCTGCTGCGGGGGCATCTGAGCCCGGCGGCGAATCGTCTCTTCGATCATCTCGTTGAACTGCTTCGATGTGCTGGCGATGGCGCGGAAGTCGGTCCCGTCCATCGTCAGGAGATCCACCGGCGTGACGGCGCGAACGGTTGCAGTGCGCATCCCCCCGCGCAAGAGAGAAACTTCGCCGAAGAACTCACCCGGACCCAGGGTCGCGATTTCCTCCCGGTGGCTGTTGCGCAGGCGTGATATCTGGATTTTGCCCTTCAGGATGATATAGAAGCGGTTGGCGATTTCACCTTCCGAAAAGATCGTCTCCCCCTCTTCATAATGGGCGCGGGCGACGGCGTCGCTGGCGTGGACCTCTTGCTTGACGATATCGCGGCGGAAGAAGAGTTCCAGATTCCAATCGATCAGGACGCGAAGCTTCCGTTCCACGCGCGGCAATTGATAGAGATAATAGGTTCGGTAGAGGAACCACGCGACAAAGCCGGAGAGGCGCAGGTTGAAGACTTGCGCAGCTCCGGTGAACCTTCCGAGCGGGACAAAGACGCCGAGGATCTTAAATCGGAAGGGCTTGGGCTGTCTGCCGCTGACAACTGCCTTGATGTTCTTCGCGACGTGCCGCGATTCACGAAGAGCGTATTGGGCAGTCGGCGGGCAGGCGCCGCCGGTTACGAGGTCTGGGATGGAGGCGCAATCGCCGACAGCCCAGACGTTTTCCAGACCGCGGACGCGGAGCAGCTCATCGGTGACCAGGCGGCCCTTCTTATCGTGCTCGCCGCTCAGTGTGCGTACAACGGGATTCGTGGAGGAGCCGATGGCGGCCACAAGGGTACGGGTGAGGATCGCGGTTCCATCGGCGAGTATGGCCCGTTCGGCTGTCGCTCCCTTAAGGAGCGTTTTCAGGCGGATGTCGATACCGCGGTGTTCGAGGATGCGATGGCTGAATGCGGCCAGGTCGGGTGTAAGCTCTGGGAGGATCCGGTCCATGGCTTGAAGCACGATGACTTTCACATCTGACGGGCGGACCTTGCGATAGCTCTTGGCCGCTTCCTTCACGAAGGAGTTGATCTCCGCAGCCACTTCGATGCCTGTGTACCCGCCTCCGGCGATAACGAAGGTCATCAGCGCCTGCTTGCGGAGCGGGTTCTCTTCCACCTCGGCCTCTTCCAGGATGCCGATGATGTGGTTCCGGAGGCGGAAGGCGTCGCCGATGCTGCGGAAGGCGAAGGCATGTTCAGACATGCCTGGGAGCATCGTAAGGTCGCTGCCGCTGCCGACGGCTACGAGCAGGTGGTCGTAGGAGATCGTGTGATCGGACGTTTGCCCGGGATAGCGGACGCTCACACATCGGTTCTTGGTGTCAACACCAATAATTTCTGCCTGGTGGAAGTCCAGATGCTTGCAGAGTCGCCTGATGGGGTTCACGACGTGCGGCGGCTCGATGCTTCCGGAGAGAACCTCAGCCAGCATGGGTTGGAACTGAAAGTAATTGTCCCGGCTGATCAAGGAGAGGGCGATGTGTCCGCGTTTTGCTTGTTTCTGTAGCCCAAGGGCGGCGTAGATGCCTCCGTAGCCTCCGCCGAGGATAACAACGCGAGGCGCTTGGGAGGTTGCCGGAGAATGGAGGGGGTTCATGAGGGGTCGCTCACATTATCCCAGATAGAAATGGACGCGAGCGTGCGGATAGTGGATGTGCAGGACGGCGTTGAGGTCTCGCTGGACTGTCTCTAGGTAGTCCACGCGCCCGGCGTCTCCCTGCGGCAGGACATGGGGGCATCTCCGGCCGAAGAGGGATTGCGGGCAGGTATGATCGTTCGAAGGGTCGTCCCAATAGCCGACGATGCGCATGGGATGGAAGAAGCTCTCCGTGGCGTTGCGCAGATCGGCAACGATCTCGCTCGGGCGGTAGGTGGCATCGCCAAGGAAGGCGATCTCTAACGTCTTCATCTGGGCTTTGAGGCAATGTGCGCGGTCAACTCGCGGAGGCGCTTCAAGTCGTCAGCGGTTAGGCGGTCGCTCTTCATACGCTCGTCAATGTCCCACAGCGACTGGATGTTGGAAAGCGGGAGGTCATGGATGCGAGCGACAAGGTTGCTGAAGAGGGTGGTTAGTTCGGTTCGTTCCGCGGCGGTGAGGCTCATGAGATGGCACATCCGGAGAGGGTACCTCTTAGTCTATTGCCGTCAATCGAGGAAGGCAACCCATGGAAGAGCGACAGGCCCGGGAGATTCCGGGCTTGTGGTGCAGCCACGGTTTTAACGTAGCCCTAGAACCCAGGCGGAGGCATTGGGAAGCCGCCTCCCGGGCCAGTGGGGATGCCCGGAGGGATGGTGATTTGGGGGATGGTCGGCGTTTGCAGCGCGTAGAAGCTTTGATAGTTGAAGTTCAGGTTCGAACCGGTAGGTGAGAGGTAGCCGGTGGGCAAGGAGACGTCACCAACATTCAAGCCGGAGACGCTATCGAATCCCGGGGTTGGCTGAAGGTTGCCGAAACTAAAAGTGGAGAGGTTGCCAAGGGCGCTCGTCAATGTCGGGCCTGTCGGCGTGGGCGCAACGGTTGCGCTGGGTGTCGCCGTTGGCGGCGTCGCGGCCGTTGGTGAGGATGGGCGAGATGGGGTGAGGGCAGGAGGCGACGTTGGGGTGGATGTTGTGGAAGGCGGGGGTGGTGCGGCAGGAAGCGTCGGCCGTGCCGTCGGGGCCGTCGTCGGAATCGCGGTAAGGGCGCTCTGAACGTGGAGGGTCTTGCTATCGGGCTTCACGGTCCTCCCCGTCGCCTGGTAGGTGAAGGACGATTCGATGCGAACGGATGGCTCAAGGGGCGTGCGGTCATAGTCCATCAACTCGGCCACGATGGTATTTGCTCCAACAGTGTAGCCTGTGATTTTCATGCTTGTGCCGGCTGTCGCCGCGAGCAGCGCGCCGTTCACTTCGATGCGCAAGTAGCCTTCGCCGCTCTTCGGTGCACCGCCGATGCCCTTTGTGCTGAGCTTGAAATTGGAGACTTTGAACTTCAGGTCAGTGACCGTGTCGCGCACCGTGGCGCCGTTGGCGGGCTTGTCAATCTTAAGTGTCGGCGGCTTTTTCGCTTGGGCATGGGCGACTGTGGGCGCGAGGAGAGCGACCAACAGAAGGCCGAGGACGGCGAACTTTAGTATGGCGATCCGTGAGTTGCTGTGGGTGTTCATGGCTGTCCCCTTAGGGAACCGCCTGGGGGTCAGTAGTGAGGAGGAAGGCGTCAATCACAAAGGCCGCGGATGTAGTCGCCGGCTTTTCGATGACCAGCGTATGGGTGCCGGGCTTGAGGCGGATGCGGATGCTCTGGCCGACCCGTCTCCAGTGGAACTGGTTGTCCTTTGTGACCGCGTCTCCCGCATTGAAGCGATACGCTCCGTTATCAATGTCCAAGATGACGTTCCGGGCGCCCGGTGCGTGTTTGCCATCGTCCAGATCGCGGACCCAGAGGTAGAACTCAGCGTCAGATTGGACCGTGAATTGGTAGGTCAGCTTATCGCCCCGGCGGGAGATGTACCACACGCCTTCGCCGGTGTAGCCCGGCCTCCAAGATGGGCGGATCTCCTCGCGTGAGTCCCATGACGTGCCCGGCTTGGCTACGGAGGCGGACGTTTCATCTTCAGCTTGCCGCAGGATACTCTCTACTTTCGGAGGCTTCGGCTGGGTGGGCAACACCGTCGGGGGTGTCTCTTGTGCATCTGTGGTGAAGTAATAGGCGTCCAGAACAGCGGCGGCTGAGGTCGTCCGCGCCTTGGAGACTTCCATGACATGTGAGCCCGCGGAAATGGCGACGGTAAAGGGTCTGGTCGCATCGCCCTGGGCAGTCAAACGGTGCCAGAGGAAGCGATCATTGGCTTGCTGTACTTCGTTGAATTCACCTAGGAGCTTGCCGTCTATGGCGATATTGATGCTGCGTGCACCGTAGGGGTGTTTATCGTCGCGCATGTCCCTCACCCAGATGTAAAAGACGCCATCGTTCGGGACATCGAAGCGATAGGAGAGCTTGTCCCCTCCGCGCGAGAGGTACCAATCCCCAGTCCCTATCCAATCCTTCCTCCAGGATGGACGCACTTCCTCGGTGGAGTCCCAAGAGGTGCCCGGCCGTGCGACTGATGCAGCGAACTGGTCTTCTGCTTGGATGAGCAGAGAGAGCCGCTTTGTGGCCTTGTAGTCCACGCCTTTCACATCAGCTAAGAGAGCTTCGCCGTCCTTCTGTAGTGCGGTGAGCTGGTCAAGGAAGGACTGGGGCAGTTCGGCGGGCGCGGGCCCATCCAGCGTGGAGATAGCTGAATCAACGCGAGTGACCAGCGCGTTGATTCGGCCCTTGAGGGCATTGAGGTCGGAGGCAAGCGCATTGACGGCCAGGCTTTGGGAGTCTGTCTTGCCTGTCGCCTGGGCTTGGACCTGGTTGATTTCCTGGAGGGCTTGCTGCAATTGGGCCTTAGCCGCTGCAAGCTGAGGCCGCACAATCTGGATAAGGGTCGCCCAGCTTATCTTGGTCTTGCCGGCTTCCTTGGAGAGGTTCTCCCATCGCTGGGCGAACTCTTCCACAGCTGCGCGGAATCGTGCCTCAGCTTCGGCGCTGATGATGTTTGGCGCGAAGAGTTCGTCAATAGTGCGCTCAAGCGTCCGGCGTTCACTGTTCAGCTGGGCGGTGATATCGTCAATGCTTTTAACAGTGGGATCCTTCGCCTTTGCGGCATCAAGGTCCTTCCGATAGGGCTCCATCTGGGCCCTGGCCTTCGCGATGTTCGCATCAATCATCTTGCTGACAAGGGCTTTCCGTTTATCCAGCGCCTGCTTCTTGTAGGCCTGGGCCTTCGCCGAACCGTTGAGGATCAACGGGTCAATCTGCTTGCCCATTTCCGTCAGCACTTCTTCGATCTCGCGCAGAGACCCCGTCTCCGCGGCCACGATGCTATCCACACGCGCTTGGATGCGCTGGGTCAGTTCTGTCTCTTTCTGCGCCACTAAGGCGTTCACCTGTGCCGTGACGGCAGCGGTGATCGCGGCCGGGTTCGGCCTTGGGCCGGCGGCGGCGAGAGCGGAGGCGACGAAGCCCGAAACCGCACCTTCGATCTCTGCCTGGAGGCGTGATGCTTCCGCGTTGACGAACTGGGTGAGCTGCCCTTCGATCGAGGCCTGCAGCCGTGTCCCTGCGGCCGTCATCTGCTGCTCAATCAACTGGCCCATGCCCATGAATAGGGTGCGCTGATCGTTCGCGAACGTCAGCAAGTCCGTGAGGCTGTCTTGGGCTTGCGCGACAGTTTTCACGGCGCAGAGCGCACTGAGCTTTGCTTCACCTTCGCTCTTCGCTTTACCGATATCGGGGATCGTGAGGTCAACGCCCGACCTCTTCGCTGCAGCGTGCACCTTGGGCATGGCGGCGCTCATCACGTCCATCACATCGAAGAAGATTTGCGTCTGCCAGCGCGCCGTTGCGCAGAAGACGTCAATAAACTCTTGGTCGGAGAGTGCTTCCTTGGCGAAGGCTGGGATATCAATCCCGGTACCCTTAGGGATCTCGATGTTGATATCGGGAGGCCCGCCGTGGGGCGGCGGAGTTGGGACCGAAGGTGTTGGAGGCGCCGGGATCGGGGGTGTCGGTATCTGAGGATTGGGGACCTGAGGCGGAGGCTGTTGAGCTTGTGCACTGGGGGCGCTGAGAACGATGGTTGAGGTAATCAAGCTTAGGGCTAGAGCGAGCACCGTGACTACTGCAAGTACACGCAGCTTTAGTATCTGCATGAGAGCTGTCCCTTCTGTCGCCGCTAAGCCTCTATCCGCCGACGGCTGAACGTGAGCGACCTTTTAAGTTTCATGAAGAGACGTGAGATAGAAGTGAAGAAAGGATGGTGGAATGTGAAGGCGGTGTGAATGTTCTTAGGGCCACGGCCGGAGTGGAAGATAGCGGAGAGACCATGCACGCCCTCACTCCACATTAGGTGCCGGCACCGTGGGCAAGCGAGACCTTTTCAGGGAAGCTTGAAGAAGGAAAGTGTCCCCTTTCGTGAGAGATGTGCAGAGGCCGTGTTCTGCTAGAGGGAGACCAAATGACCCATATGCGCATGCAGCGTGACGCGGCAGTCGTGCCTCAGCCCGTGCTCCTGCCACGGATGACTGTTGGAGTTATGGGGTCGGCGGGAGGGAGCATTTCGGACGGAATACGCCGTGTGCTGCGCGACCTAGGCAGAGCCATCGCTCAGCGCGGGCATGTGCTCATCACGGGAGCCTGTCCTGGACTGCCTCACGAGGCCGTTGCCGGGGCTAAAGAGATCGGCGGCTTTGTTGTCGGCATTTCACCCGGCCATAACCTTGAAGAGCACGTGACCAAATACCGCTCACCAACCTTTGGCTATGACACGATTATCTACACTGGCAGCGGGCTGATGGGACGCGAAATCGAGAACATCAGAAGCTGCGACGTGGTGGTTTTCGCAGGCGGACGTTCGGGCACTCTTGGAGAGTTTGCTATCGCCTATGAAGAGGGCAAAGTCATCGGTGTGTTGGAAGGCACAGGCGGCCTTGCCGATAGCCTAGGCACCGTCATAGAGATTGTGAAGAAAGAGACTAAGGCCGTAGTCTGCTATGAATCGGCCCCCTATGCACTCATGGACAAGTTAGAGGGTGTCTACAAGGCCCGTGTGCTTCCTCACTATTTGAGCGCGCTGCATGGGCGGAACCCTCACGGAGAGTTGGATCCGTAGCGTGGCAAGGCATGGTGGAGCTGAGGGGATTTGAACCCCTGACCCCCCGGATGCAAACCGGATGCTCTACCGCTGAGCTACAGCCCCATGCGCAACCAGTCTATTGTCGGAGATGCCCAGCGCTAGTTCAAGCGTTGGAACAGCGTGGCAACGCCTTGGCCGCCGCCCACGCACATCGTCACCAGGGCGAACTCGCCGCCTGTGCGCTCCAGCTCCTCCATCGCCTTCACCGTCATGATGGCGCCGGTGGCCCCTACGGGATGCCCCAAGGAGATGCCGCTGCCGTTGATGTTTGTCTTCTCCATGTCCAGGCCAAGCTCCCGGATGCAGTAACCGGCCTGGGCGGCAAAAGCCTCATTCAGCTCAATGACGTCAATGTCCTTGATAGACATGCCGGTCTTCTTAAGCAGTTTGCGGACCGCAGGCACCGGACCTGTCCCCATCTCGCTGGGGTCGACCCCTGCTACGGCGCGAGCGTACCAGCGCAGGCGCGGTTTGAGGCCCAGGCTCTTTGCCTTTGCGGCGGACATCATCACCACGGCCGCCGCGCCATCGTTCAGGCCGGAAGCGTTGCCGGCGGTTACTGTGCCGCCCTTCTTGAAGGCGGGCTGGAGCTTGGCCAGGCCCTCCATCGTCGTATCGGCGCGGACATGCTCGTCCGTCTCCACGATCTTCGGGTCGCCCTTGCGCTGGGGGATGGAGACAGGGACGATCTGCTTCTTGAACCTGCCATCTTTTTGGGCACGACCGGCGCGCTGCTGGCTGAGAAGGGCCAACTTGTCTTGCTCGTCCCGGCTCACCTCATAGCGAGAGGCGACGTTCTCCGCAGTCACGCCCATGTGGTAGTGGTTCACCGGGCAGTTGAGGGCCCCCACAAGGCCGTCCTTGAGAGTGGCATCGCCGAGGCGGAGGCCGTCCCACCGAGCCACATATGGCACAAGGTACGGCGTCTGGCTCATGTTCTCCGTGCCCGCGCCTACGACGGTCTCCGCCTCTCCCGTCATGATGAGCTGCGCGCCGAAGTTGATGGCCTCCAGCCCGGAGGAGCACCAGCGGTTGATGGTCATGGCCGGCACTTCTTTGGGAACGCCCGCGCTGAGGGAGGCGAGACGGGCCGTATAGCTATCGTTGTTCATCTGGAGGACGTTGCCGACCGTCACCTCGTCCACCTGCGCGGGGTCTACGTGGGAGCGCTTCAACGCTTCTTTGATGACCACGCCGCCGAGATCGGCTGCGGAGAAGTCTTTGAAGCCGCCGCCGAAGCGGCCGATCGCCGTGCGCGCACCGTCAATGATGACTGGTTTGTCCATGGGGAGGCCTCTTTCGGAAGTAGTAGGCTTGTGTATTCTCAGGTATCCAATCTTGGGGTGTCAAGGAATCATCAGATATGGTGGAGCTGGTTGAGCGAGGGCACGGGATGGGGTATACTACATAGGCTTTGGTGGTCAGAGCGGTGTGGACCCACCCGTTCCCATCCCGAACACGGAAGTGAAACGCACCAGCGCAGACGATACTAGGGACGGAAGTCTCCGCGGAAAATATGCCACTGCCAGGGCACTTTAGAAGGCTCAGCGCAAGCTGAGCCTTTCGATTTTCCAGCAGCTTCCTAAACAGACGGCCTTCGCTTGTCTACAGGAAGCGCAGCCCATCCGCGAGCGGGCCCGGAGCGTATGGTTGAGTACAGGCATTTCCTCTTTTCGCCACCTTTACACCGGGTGGGGTCTAAACTATAATGCTTGTAATCTGGTGAAGAAGGCTGACTGCGATGGTCACTAAACCCCCGTCTGATGACGGCGCCCAGATGGATCGGCTGCTTGATGAAGCTGATCGAACCTTCACGTCACTTGAACGCGGCCAGGTTGTAGACGGCGTCATTATGAAGGTGGACAAGGACGGCCTCCTTGTGAACGTCGGCCAGAAGACGGAAGGGGTCGTCCCCGCGCGTGAGATGCGCAGTGTGCCGATGGATTCCTGGGACCAGTTCAAGCCCGGCGGCAAGATCGTCGTAACCGTCATCCGCCCTGAATCTGAAGAGGGGCATGCCATCCTCTCCCTGGACCGCGCGGCTGGGGAAGTAGGCTGGCGCAAACTGCAGGAATACGCCGAATCCGGCGGGGCCATCGAGGGACAGGTCATCGGCCACAATAGAGGCGGTGCCGTCGTGATGGTGGAGGGCGTGCAGGGCTTCATCCCTCTCTCACAAATATCCTCCGTTCCACGCATGCCTGCCGGGAGCACGGAGGTCCCGGACCTCTCCGGCCTTGTGGGAAAGAAGCTGCACCTTAAGTTCATCGAGGTCAACAAGAAGCGTAATCGGGCGATCCTCTCTGAGCGGGCCGCCAGCCAGGAAGTCCGACAGGCGAAAAAGACCCGCCTCATGGACGAGCTGAAAGAGGGGGATATCCGCAAAGGTCGGATCAGCGGCGTCACCAGCTTCGGCGCCTTCGTTGACCTTGGCGGGGCAGACGGCCTCATCCACATCTCGGAGCTCTCCTGGAAGTCCGTCCGTTCTCCTGAAGAGGTAGTTAAGGTTGGCGATGAAGTGGATGTCTATGTCATCAAGGTGGACAGGAAGGCCAAGCGCATCGCCTTGAGCCTGAAGCGCACCCAGGCGGAGCCGTGGGCCGCGGTGGCCAGCACGTATACCATCGGTCAGATAATCCCTGCTACCATCAGCAAACTCGCGACGTTCGGCGCCTTCGCCCAGTTGGACGGGTCCGTCGAGGGCCTTATCCATATCTCTGAGCTTTCAGATAAAATGGTTCAACACCCTAAAGATGTCGTTAGAGAGGGCGATAAGGTTGCCGTGAAGGTTGTGCGAATCGAACCTGAGCGCCGCCGCATCGGATTAAGTATCAAGCAAGTGAAGACGACCGAAGCGGAGGAGTTGTTCGCCAAGTACAAGAGCGGCGAAGACGACAGAAGGGTCGAGCGGCCTGCGCTCAGCACTGCGATGGCCGCACAGATCGCCGAGGCTGTTGCCTCAAGTGAGGGGCAGCCCCAGGCATAAACTTAAGAGCATATAGCTTGCGGCTGGGGGTCGAGACCTTGCCGCGAATGCGGGCGAAGCAAATGGGATGTGCGGAGATGCGAGGATTGGCCCGGAATACTTCGACGAGGAGCCAAAACAATGGCAAGTAGATTCGAAAAATTCTCGGAGCGGGCACGAAGGGTGCTCTCCCTGGCTCAGGAAGAGGCCCAGCGCTTTAACCACAACTATATCGGGACGGAGCACATCCTCCTGGGTCTTGCCCGCGAGACCGAAGGCGTTGCCGCCCGTGTCCTCTCCAACCTTGGCGTGGAGTTGAGCAAGGTTCGCTCCGCAGTTGAATTCATCATCGGCCGCGGCGAAAAGGCTGTGCCCGGCGAGATCGGCCTGACGCCCCGCGCCAAGAAGGTCATCGAACTTGCTGTTGACGAGGCGCGCCGCCTCAATCACAGCTACATCGGCACGGAGCATCTGCTCATCGGCCTTATGCGCGAAGGTGAGGGCGTTGCCGCAGGTGTCCTCGAGAGCCTCGGCGTCACTTTGGAGAAGGTGCGCAACGAGACCAGCCGCATCCTCAGCCAGACGATGTCCCAGCAGCAAGGCCAGGGGGCGCGCCCCCAAACGCGCACACCGGTCCTGGATCAGCTCGGCATTGACCTGACCGCTGCCGCCCGCGCAGGCAAGCTCGATCCGGTTATCGGCCGCCACAAGGAGATCGAACGTGTAGTTCAGATTTTGAGCCGCCGCACCAAAAACAACCCGGTGCTCATCGGTGAGCCTGGAGTAGGCAAAACGGCTATCGTCGAGGCTCTCGCCCATCGCATCGTCGGTGGCGAAGTGCCGGAGACGCTCCTCAATAAGCGCCTCGTCACGCTCGATATGGGCGCGCTCGTTGCTGGCACCAAGTACCGCGGCGAGTTCGAGGAGCGACTGAAGAAAGTCATCGAAGAGATCAAGGCCTCAGGCAACTGTGTGCTGTTCATTGATGAGATGCACACCATGGTCGGCGCAGGCGCGGCTGAAGGCGCTGTAGATGCCGCAAACATCCTGAAGCCCTCCCTCTCTCGCGGCGAACTCCAGTGCATCGGCGCCACGACCTTGGACGAGTACCGTAAGTACGTGGAGCGCGATGCCGGCCTCGAGCGCCGCTTTCAGCCTGTGACGGTGGACGAGCCCAGCGTTGACGATACGGTGGAGATCCTCCGCGGCATCAAGGCCCGCTATGAGGAGCACCACAAGCTCACCATCACGGACGAGGCTCTGCGCGCCGCCGCGCAACTCGCCTCCCGCTATATCTCCGACCGCTTCCTGCCCGATAAGGCCATTGACCTGATGGACGAAGCCTCCTCTCGTGTGCGCATCAGCAGCGCCACCACGCCGCTCTCCGTGAAAGAGGCGATGCAGGTGCTGGAAAAGGTGCGCAAGGAGAAGGAAGAGGCCATCGGCGGCCAGCAGTACGAGTATGCCGCCGAGCTTCGCGACCGCGAACTCAAGCTGAACGAGCGCCTGGAGCAACTTGAAAAGGAGTGGCAGAGCGAGCAGTCCAAGGAGCGCCCGGAGGTCACCGCCGAGCACATCAGCCAGGTCGTAGCCATGTGGACAGGTATCCCCGTGACGCGTCTGGCCACGCAAGAGACGGCGCGCCTCCTCCAGATGGAGGAGTATCTCCACAAGCGCATCATCGGCCAGGATGAGGCGATCACCGTTATCTCGAAGGCTATCCGCCGCGCCCGTGCAGGCCTCAAGGACCCGCGACGGCCCATCGGCGCCTTCCTCTTCCTTGGCCCTACCGGCGTGGGCAAGACTGAGCTTGTGCGCGTTCTCTCTGAGTTCATGTTCGGCAGCGAAGAAAACATGATCCGCCTCGATATGTCGGAGTTCATGGAGCGCCACACCGTAGCCCGGCTCGTCGGCGCGCCTCCCGGCTATGTGGGCTATGACGAGGGCGGCCAGCTCACCGAAGCCGTGCGCCGCAAATCCTACTGCGTGATCCTCATGGACGAGATCGAGAAGGCCCACGATGAGGTCTTCAACATCCTCCTGCAAATCTTTGACGATGGACACCTGACCGACGCCAAAGGTCGCAGGGTGGACTTCCGCAACGCCATCGTCGTGATGACCAGCAACATCGGCGCCGATCTGATCCGCAAGAGCACTTCCATGGGCTTTGTGCAGACGGGCACCGAGGCGATCGAATCCAAGCGCGCCTACGAACAGATGAAAGAGAAGGTCCTGGGTGAGGTGAAGCGCCGCTTCAAGCCCGAGTTCTTGAACAGAATAGACTCTCAGGTCACCTTCCACGCCCTGAGCCAGGAGCACATCCAGCAGATCGTCGGCCTGATGCTCAACGTCGTCGGCAAGACCATGCTGGAGAAGGGCATGGGCATGAAAGCCACCCAAGCGGCTAAGGAGCTCCTGGCCAAGAAAGGCTTTGATCCGGCCTACGGCGCCCGCCCGCTCCGCCGCACCATCCAGAACATGGTGGAAGATGCCCTATCGGATGCGGTGCTCAAGGGTGAGTTCGATGCGGGCGACACTGTTGTAGTGGATGCCGATGAAGAGAAGATCATCCTCCGCAAGGAGCAGGGAGAGGCGCCGGCCGTCGCCGGAGCCGAGTTGGCTGCGCCGGCGAAGTAGGGTCGCATAGTGCAGGAACAACAGGCTCCCCGCGCGGGGAGCCTGTTTCTTTAGCGGACTGGTCTGGTGCCGGACGATGGATGTAGCGACTGAGGTCCTCAGGCGAAACGTGACCCCGGCTGTGGCGCTGGAGGCCATCGCGGCGTGGCTCCAGATGCAGTCCCGCGAGCTTACCGCCCGTCGCTGGGCGCCTGTCGGCAGAGTTGCCGGCGCCCTAACCCTGCGCAAGCCTCTGCGACATCCGCTTCAAACCGCCGTCCTCTTCCCGCCGCGCGCCGTGCGCTTTGTGATCCGCGAGATGTTCACCTCCAACGGCTTCGGGAACTTCGCCTCAGGCTCTGTGAACACCACCTCGCCGCAAGGGATGCAATTCCAGGCGGACGTCCACTTTTTGATGTGGCGCGAATTGAACCGGATGAAGCCGAGTCAGATGGGCGAGCACAGCCGCGACCAGGGGCCAAAGCTCATCTGGCCTGCGATGGCTGAAGCGGCGTTGGTTCAAGGGCTGCAGAACCCCATGCGGGCGGCAATCCTCAAAATTGGCGCCCGAGAGGCACCCGGTGGGACTGAAATCACGCTAGCTGCCCAGGGCCAGGAGGCGCGGATGTGGATGCGTCGGCTCCGGGGCTACCTGGACCGCACGAACGATGCGGAGCTGCGGATCGCGGGGGCGGTGATACGGTAAGGAGTAGCGCCCATTGTTCGCGCGGATGATTCATACCCATGGCTGAACCCGGGGAAATGGAGAGAGCAAGTCACCGCCAAAGCTATTGACACTCGAAGCCGCGCGAGGTATAGTTACTAGGTTCCACCCGCTCCTGTGCGGGTGGTTTGCGCCTCTGAGGGGTGCGCACCTTAACAAGAGAATAGTAGAAGGAATTAGGTAAGGTAAATCATTTCTGGCGAGTTTGATCCTGGCTCAGGACGAACGCTGGCGGTGTGCCTTATGCATGCAAGTCGCACGGATCCGAAAGGATTAGTGGCAAACGGCTGAGTAACACGTAAGCAACCAACCCTACAGTGGGGGATAATCCGCCGAAAGGCGGACTAATACCGCATTCGAGCCTCCTCTTCATGAGGATGCTGAAAGCCGCAAGGCGCTGTTGGACGGGCTTGCGTCCTATCAGGTAGTTGGCGGGGTAACGGCCCACCAAGCCGAAGACGGGTAACTGGTCTGAGAGGACGGCCAGTCAGACGGGGACTGAGACACGGCCCCGACTCCTACGGGAGGCAGCAGCAGGGGATTTTGCGCAATGGGCGAAAGCCTGACGCAGCGACACCGCGTGAGGGATGAAGGCCTTCGGGTCGTAAACCTCTTTTTTAGGGGACGAGATAGGACGGTACTCTAAGAATAAGCCTCGGCTAACTACGTGCCAGCAGCCGCGGTAATACGTAGGAGGCGAGCGTTGTCCGGATTTACTGGGCGTAAAGGGCGAGTAGGTGGCTGGATAACTCCTTGGTGAAATCTCCCGGCTTAACTGGGAGGGTGCCGAGGAAAGTGTTCAGCTAGAGGGACGCAGAGGAGAACGGAATTCCCGGTGTAGCGGTGACATGCGTAGATATCGGGAGGAACACCAGTGGCGAAAGCGGTTCTCTAGGCGTTTCCTGACACTGAGGCGCGAAAGCGTGGGTAGCAAACCGAATCAGATACTCGGGTAGTCCACGCCCTAAACGATGGATACTGGGTATGGGGGGTATCGACCCCTCCCGTGCCGAAGCATACGCGTTAAGTATCCCGCCTGGGGAGTACGGCCGCAAGGCTAAAACTCAAAGGAATTGACGGGGGCCCGCACAAGCAGCGGAGCGTGTGGTTTAATTCGATGCAAAACGAAGAACCTTACCTGGGCTTGACATGCTAGAAGTAGGAATCCGAAAGGTGGACGACCTGTAAAGTCAGGAGCTAGCACAGGTGCTGCATGGCTGTCGTCAGCTCGTGCCGTGAGGTGTTGGGTTAAGTCCCGCAACGAGCGCAACCCTTGTCTCGTGTTGTTTTCTCACGAGAGACTGCTCTGTAAAAGGAGAGGAAGGTGGGGATGACGTCAAGTCAGCATGGCCCTTACGCCCAGGGCTACACACACGCTACAATGGGAAGGACAGAGGGTTGCCAAACCGCAAGGTGGAGCTAATCCCATCAAACCTTCCCCCAGTTGGGATTGCAGGCTGCAACCTGCCTGCATGAACGTGGAGTTGCTAGTAACCGCAGGTCAGCTATACTGCGGTGAATACGTTCCCGGGCCTTGTACACACCGCCCGTCACGTCATGGAAGCCGATAACACCTGAAGTCGCCAGGCTAACCGCAAGGAGGCAGGCGCCGAGAGTGGGATTGGTGACTGGGACGAAGTCGTAACAAGGTAGCTGTACCGGAAGGTGTGGCTGGATCACCTCCTTTCTAGGGAGTCTTCCTCCGGAGCTTCGGCTCCAGAGGCTAGCTTCTAGGTCGGTCCTTCCGAGCGATCGGAAGGCACCTTTTTCTAAGTTTGATTGATGTAATAACTCGATCAAACTCCCAAAATGAACTTTTTACCCCTACTCCTTCTACTATCCTCCGGTTAAGGTGAACAAAAAGGGCCCGCCGATCCGGCGGGCCCTTTGCTTTTCCCAAGCCTCGTACGCTCGAAGCGCGCTACGAGGCGCTATCTTCGCTCTGTGCCTCGCCCCTTGCCGCCCTGGCGTCCGGCAGGACATGCTCCTCCATGATGCGCTCGAAGACGTCGTACGGCTGGCAGCCTTGGACCAGGAACTTGTGGCTGAAGATGAAGGACGGTACGGCGTAGATGTTGAACTGGCGCGCCAGGTCTATCTGGTGCTGGACTTCTTCCGAGTAGCGCCTGTCCGTGAGTGCCTGGCGCAGCTCCGCGGCGTCCAGCCCGCAGGCCGCGGCCACATCCGTCAAAACGTCGCTGTCGCCGATGTCCCGCGTCTCAACCCAGTAGGCCTTCATGAGGGCGTGGTGGAAGCCGTTGGCCTTGCCCTGGTCGCGGGCATATTCTGTGGCCTCCAGCGCCAGCCGGGAATTGGAGGTTCGCTCGCGGAAGCGCATCTCCACGCCGTCTTCCGCCGCCGCTTTCAGAAGGCGCTCGCGCCCCGCCTTTACGCGATCCGGGTCGCGGGTAAGGACGCGCCCCTCCGGCGGGATCTCGGGATGCAGCTCAAAGGCGCGCCACTCCACCTCTAGGCCGTACTGCTTCTCCAGCCGCTCGACCCGGTCCAGGGCGAGGTAGCACCAGGGTCAGATGTAGTCCGAGTAGACGATGAGCTTCAGAGGCATGCGCCTAGTATATCAGCGGCACGGTCCCTTCCGTCTTCGCCGAAGGCCGAGGCAGCTGCACCGGCCCCTTTTCGCGGGAGCAGAGGATGACCGTGGCGTTCCCGGGGGCCGTAACCTCGTGGCGCTCGTTCTCTCCCCACAGCTCCAGTTCAACGATGTGGTTGCCTTCCGGTGTCACGCTCTTCCCGGTGATCTTGCCCTTGAACCAAGTGGCATCGCCCATGAAGTTGAAGGCGCGGAACTGGCTGGAAAGCTTCCATAGCCAGGCGTCGTCGCCCATCCAGTTGGTGACCAGCTCGGAGAGGTAGACGCTGCGCATGCGGCCGAAATCATAGGCGCGCGGGTTGCCGATCTTCTGCGCCCAGGCGTCGTCCCAGTGCACCCGCTCGACGATGTCCGGCACGCCCCACTCGTTCAAGGAGTAGAACTTGGGATGGCGCGAGCGGTCTTTCCAGGCGTTCCTGGTGTGCTGCATGCCGCCGCCCCAGCCACGGCACCAGACGATCATATCTGTCAGCGTCATGGGGCCCTTCACTAGGGCCGGCAGGCTATCGCCCACCTTCACATCCTCCCAGTAGAGCACATCCGCCCCGCGACGGAATTGGTTCTTGTAGGCCTCGTCCATCTCTTTGATCTGCTCGACCGTGTAGCGCGTCCGCTCGATGTGCTTGTTCTTCCCCGTCTTCACCGCGGCATCCCGCTCCACTTTGATGAAATAAAAGCGGTCCGTGGCGACAAGCTCTCCACGCTGGTTGATGTAGTCGGAGCGGTACTTGGTGATGACGGAGCGGCCGCCGGAGAACTGGCTCCGCTCCTTCTCCACAACGTCATAGAGGTAGTAGCGGCGGATAAAGGAGTCCCCGGCATAGACAGGGGCGAACCACTCCCACTCGTCGCCTGAGAAGAACTCGTGGACCCCCGCCAGGGCGTGCTCGCCGCGCTTGCGGATCTCCGGCCGTATCTCCTTGACCTCGCTGACGCCGGTGGTCGTCAGAAACTCGGGGGAGGCGATCATGTTGCGCCAGCGCGTGCCCTTGGCGTATTCCGGATTGGTGTAGAGGGGGTTGTCACCGCCGTAGGACTCGACGAAGTGGCGCATGCTGTCAATGGCGGCGTACTCGTTGTAGGGCTTCTCCCTTGGCACAACGACTCCGATGCGCTCTCGGAACTTGGCGATGCCTTCGTCCGTGATCTTGGCGTGCGTGTCTGCCAACTGCTTTGCGAAATCCTGGGTAGTCATGGCGAACCTCACCGGATGGGGTCCGCCCAGTATAGGAGATGCAAGCAAGCCCGGGCAGGGCTGCCGGGGTAACTCGGTGCGTCCTCGGCTAGTTCATCGCCACGCAGGTGGTGGTGTTGCGAACGCCCGTCATCGGGCGGATGGACTTCCGGAGGAGGTCTGTGACCTCGGCCAGCTCCTTCGCCTTCACCTCGATCACGATATCGTAGGGGCCCATCACCTCGTGGACTTCTTTGACGCGTTTCAGCTTCTTCAGCTTGGCGTGAAGCTGCGCCGTGTGCTCCGGCTCCGTCGAAACGAGGATGTACGCTTTCACGGCCATGGCTAGTCTGTGCCTCCGGGGCGAGACTCCGATTTCGCCCTGCACTCGGGGCACGTGAGGCCCCAGCGCGTCTCGTGGTGGACGAATTCGTCCACCGTTGAATGAACGATCTTGCCGCACACGGGGCAGTGGTACTGGACGTTCTGTCCTTCGACTGCCACGCCGACGTCTGCATACCAGATGATGAGCTCCGCCCGGTGCCGTGGCGATTCGGCATGGCAGAGCTTGAAATGCTCCTGCGCTAAGAGTTCAAGGTCACGCATAGGGCTCTAGTGTAAAACAAAAGTGCGGAGGGGTAAACGGAAGGGACTCTAGATTTCCTCAACACCGATTTGCCGCAGGTAGTTGTAAGTACCGTCGTAGAATTCAGGTCGCCGGGTGTTATCTCTGGAGTCCCCCAGGGGGATGAATATTACCATGCCCTGACGAGCACGTGTTAGAAGCACACGATAAGAGTTCTTTCGATAGCCTTGCTGGACTGGACTCTTGATTTGCTTCCAGCTAAAGCCACTGAATGAGAGAGTGCGCCATGCTCCTTCGGTGAACCGAAAATCGGCATCCCATCCAACGATGGTCCAGTCGAGTTCAAGCCCTTGGACATCAAATTCTGTAGCAACTTCTTCAAGGTAATATGATGACCTAACATCGTATGATGGATTTAGGAACCAATTTGCTGGATTAATTTCTGCTTGAACTGTGATTCCTAAGGGTCTTAGCCGTTTGGCCCCTGACGAGGCAACCAATCCATAGCGCTCTGACCCTCGTGCGTTTGTCTTTACCCATTCTTTTGCTCTATCGAGGTTGCGTGTCAGCACTAGTGGGTATTTCTCTTTCAGTGCCTTTTTCATCTCGATTGAGGTAGCGATGTCGCAATCAAGCAAAGCCTTCACAAAATTGGAGACATGTTCAGATCGAAAAGATCTGATAGAAGTGGCCAAATGTAAGTGGTTATTGATATGCAACTTTGAAGGGTTGATGCTCTTGAAAAAAATCTCGTCTACGGCATATTCCGAGTCAGTAAGTCTATCAGAGACATGCACGTGCCAATCCGGAAATGTCGTAGCCAAGGCTTTGAACCATTCGGAGAGTCCTGCTTCACCGGTGTTAATTTCCTGGCCCCCGCCGACCAGGCAGATGACGACAGCCCAATTCTTGTGACGATTCACGTAGCTAATAAGGAACTGAGGTTCAGATTGCGAGAAATCGGCTTGCTTTCTTTTTCTTCTCATGAAGTCTGCAGTTTGCTCTTGACTCCACGCTCTTTGAGCCTCATCAAAGATAATCACTTTTTCCGTAGGTGGAGTCTCTAAATCTCTTAGACCCTCATCACGAAAGCGGTGGATTGGTTGGACGAACTCATTAACCTTCCGGAGGGCGCTTTTCTTCGTCGTTTTGATTTGTGACTCTTTAGTTGTAGATCTGGCTAGCGCCTCTTGAAGAACCTGAACCAAGGGGCCATTGCCAGAAAGAAAGGTGGCGTGTTCGTCAGTGGCCTGATTTTGTTGCGCTATAGCCAGGTTTAATCCAGCAAGCGTCTTGCCTGATCCTGGGACTCCTGTAACAAAGCAGATCGACTTCTGCGAGCTGGACTTCGCTTCTCTAATGATCAGTGACAGGGCATCCGTTGTCTCAGTAAGGTTTGCTGCGTCGGAGCGAGAAATCTCTAAGACGGCGTGGGTTCTGTAGAGCTCACACGCCGCTTCGATAATTGTCGGAGTAGGGCTGTAATGGGCTCGTTCCCAGGTAACCGGGTCTAGGTGTGAGGCTGGAACCTTCTTTAGCACCGACTTCATAACATCTTCGAATGTGCTTTGATTTGCTGGCAGACATTTAGAAACCATGTCCTCGGCAATGCGAACTTCAGTCTTTGCCGATTGAGCATGGGTATCAAAGAGGATTGGAATGATCGGGGCATCTCTGCTTGCGGAATGAAAGTACTTGAGGTCGAGGGCGTAATCGGTGACTTGTTCAATATCAGGAAGCTGGTGTTTTGCTTCTCCCGAACTGCGAACCTTAAATTCGATGACGAATATGATGCCATCTAGAATTATGATGTTGTCTATACGCTTCCCGATTCTTGGGATCGAGTACTCGAAGAGAATGTGGCCGCGTTGAAATGGGGGGAGAGTTCTTTGCAGAAGCCTAATTTGTTCCAGCCAGGCATTCTTCTGGTCGCCAGTGTCGTCGGAGGAACTAGCCGCAGCTAGCTTGCCTAGAATTTGGCTAGGTTCCTCCGTGAGGAATTTTGCTATCGAGTTTGAATAGAATGAACGTGCAACTGGTGTAGGCATTTCATTCACTCAATCAGCATCGCATCCCCAAAGCTATAGAAGCGGTACCGCTGTTCTATCGCCTCCCGGTAGGCCTTGTCAATCAAGGCCTTCCCCGCGAAGGCGCTCACCAGCATCAGCAGCGTTGACTTCGGCAGGTGGAAGTTCGTGATGAGGGCGTCCACCGCTCTGAAGGTGTGGCCCGGCAGGATATAGGTCGAAGTCCAGCCGTTCCAGGGGGCAACGCCTCCCGCCTTTGCCGCCGTCTCCAGCACCCGCGTCGTCGTCGTCCCCACCGCGATGATCCGCCCGCCCCGCTTGCGCCTCTCGGCGATGGCCCTTGCCGTCTCCAGCGGGAGCTCGCAGTACTCCTTGTGGATAACATGCTCGCGCGGGTCCGCCTCGTCCACTGGGCGGAAGGTATCCAGTCCAACATGCAGTGTCACGAAGGCGAACTTCACGCCCTGTTGCTGGATCCTTTGCAAAAGCTCCGGCGTAAAGTGCAGCCCCGCCGTCGGCGCCGCTGCGCTCCCCTTCACCCGGGCGTAGACCGTCTGATAGCGCTCCGGGTCGCTGAGGCGCTCCTGGATGTACGGCGGCAGCGGCGCATGCCCGCACTCCTCGATCACGCCTTCGTCGTCGAGTCGCACGATCACCGTGCCATCGCCACTCTTCGACTCGATTTCGAGGACGTACTGCTTTTTTGCCCCTTCGATCTCCACCTTGATGCCAGGGCCCAACCGCCTTCCAGGCTTGGCTAGCGCCTGCCAGCGCTTCGGTCCTATCCGGTGGAGCAGGAGAAGCTCTACCTTGCCCTGGGAGCCCGCCTTTCGCCCGAGGAGGCGTGCCGGGATAACCCGACTATCGTTGAAGACGAGCAGATCGTTGCTGCGGAGATAGGACGGCAGGTCGAAAAAGCGGCGGTGCTCGATGGAGCCGTCCCGGCGGTTCAGCACCAGCAGGCGCGAATGGTCGCGCGGCTCGATAGGTGTCTGGGCGATAAGCTCCGGCGGCAGATGGTAGTCGAAATCGGCCGTCCGGAGATCCTGCGGCACGGCGCTATCTAGCCTTGAGCGAGTGCGCCGCTGCCTTTACGGTGCTTGCCACCAGCATGGCGACGGTCATCGGTCCCACGCCGCCGGGGACGGGTGTGATGGCGGCGGCCTTTGTGCTGACGCTGGCGAAGTCCACATCGCCCACCAGGCGCGTGCCGCTCTTCGTTGTCGGGTCGTTGATGCGATTGATGCCGACGTCTATCACCACAGCTCCCGGCTTCACCATGTCGCCTTTCACCCACTGCGCCACGCCGGTGCTGACCACCAGGATATCGGCCTGGCGCGTGAAGGAGGCGATGTCCTTGGTGCGCGTGTGGCACATCGTCACGGTGGCGTTCGCCCCCTTCGCCTTTTGCACCAGGAGCAGCGCCAGCGGCTTGCTGACGATGTTGCTCCGCCCGCAGATCACCACGTGCTTGCCCTCAGGGTCGTGGCCGGTGCGCAGGAGCAATTGCTGGATGCCTGCGGCGGTGGCAGGCACGAAGATCGGCTCGCCTAAGGCGAGCCTGCCCATGCTGGCGGCAGTGAGGCCATCGGCATCCTTCTCCGGCGCGACCGTGTTCACCACCGTCCCTTCGTCTATGTGCGAAGGCAGCGGTAGCTGGACAAGGATGCCGTGGAAGCGAGGGTCTCGATTCAGCCCGCGCACCTTCTGCACCACTGCCTCCTGTGGCGACTCCTTCGGCATCCGGATCGTCTCGGCGAACATACCGATCTGCTCGCAGGACTTTGTCTTGTTGCGCACATAAACTTGAGATGCGGGGTTATCGCCCACCAGCACCGCGGCCAGGCCGGGCGTGAGGCCATTCTGCCTGAGCTTTGTCACCTCTTCGCCCGATTCCTTGAGAATCTGCTCGGAAATCGCCTTGCCGTCAATGATGCTTGCCATGTCTGCTCCCGTTGCCGTCAATGTTTCTTCATGAGCGCCACGCCATCTCCCAGAAAGCATATTCGTGGCGCGCGCTCGTGGCAAAGATGGTATCCAGTCGTTTCATCTGCGCCGCTGTGACGACCTTCCCGTGCCGGTTCAGGTAGCCGCGGAGCCAATCGGCCGTTGCCTTGAACTCGGGAGAGGCATAGCTGGCGATCCACTCGCGGTAGCGATTATTCGGTGAAAGGTCGCCCGTCTTCGCTAGGTGCAGCCCCACGTCGCTGTAGCCCCACTGGCAGGGCAAGAGCGCCGCCGCGATCTCCTGGATGGAGCCGGCCTTGGCGATTCGGATCAGATAACCTGAATAGGCGCTCGTGACCCTTGCCGGGTTGGTGCGCTCAAGGGCTTTCGCGCTGATGGCGAAGCCTGCGCAGTAGCGGCGGTGTAGCGCCATCTCCTGGGAGAGTGTCGCGTGCGCCAGTTCTGCGAACTTCGTCATGCCCTCATGGTCCGGCGCCTTGGCTGAAGCCAGGGAGAGCGCCCTGGCGTAGCCGATGAGGAAGACGTAGTCCTGCTTCAGGAAGTAGGTGAAGCGCTCCAGGGGCAGCGAGCCGTCGCCGATGCCGTGCACGAAGGGATGGCGAAGGTTCGCGCGCCAGAGTCCGGCGGCGTGTCTACGGAGGCGTTCGGCTAGTCCCATGAGCGCCATCATTATAGCGGGAGTTCGTTGGACTGACTCCAGGTGTGCCCATATAATGGCATGCAGAAGTGGAGGATAGGTTGAGCCGATTATCTGACACCATCGCTTCCGGGAAGTTCCTCGTCACCGCCGAACTTGCGCCCCCAAAGGGCACCGATATCCTAGCCCCGCTTGCCGCCGCCGAGCGGCTCAAAGGCATTGTTGACGCCTTTAACGTCACCGATCAGCAGGCCTCCGTTATGCGTGCCTCTCCCTGGGCGCTGGCCAAGGCCCTTCAGGATCGCGGCATCGAGCCCATCATGCAGATGACCTGCCGCGACCGCAACAGGGTCGTGATGCAGGGCGATCTTCTCGGCGCATCCATCCTCGGCATCAGCAATGTTCTCTGCCTCACCGGCGACCCTCCCGGCACCGGCGATCACCCTGAGGCGAAGGCCGTTAACGATCTGGACGTGGTCGCCCTTGTGGCGACTGTGAAACAGCTCAATTCGGGCAAGGACCTAGCGGGCAACAAGCTCCAAGGCACGCCTAACTTCTGCATCGGCGCCGTCGCGAACCCTGGCGCGAAGACCCAGGAGCCGGAGCTGGTCAAGCTCCGCAAAAAGGTCGCGGCAGGGGCGCAGTTCATCCAGACCCAGGCCGTCTACGAGCCGGGCCAATATGCCGCCTTCATCAAGCATGTGCCCGGCCTGGATGCCGCCATGATCCCCGGCATCATCTTCTTGAAGTCCGCCAAGCAGGCGCGGTACATGAACGAGAAGATACCGGGCATCCACGTGCCCGAGGCCTTGATCGCCGAGATAGACTCAGCGAGCGATAAGGAGGCCGCCTCTATCGCCATCGCCGCGCGCATCATCAGGGAGCTGCGTCCCATCTGCCGTGGCGTCCACATGATGGCCATGGGGTGGGAGCATCTCATCCCCGAGGCATTGAAGCAGGCGGGCCTGCGCTAGGGCGGCGCAACTATGCTGACCGTCGGCGTGGACATCGTCGAGATCCCCCGGGTGGAAGAGGCCATCGCCCGCCGGGGTGAAGCCTTTCTGAAGCGCGTCTACACGGAGATGGAGATCACGTTGTACCGCGACCGCATCCACGAGCTCGCTGTCCGTTTCGCCGCCAAAGAGGCCGTGATGAAGGCCCTTGGCACCGGCATCCGCGGCATCGGCTGGCGGGAGGTCGAAGTCCTGCCGAACCGCCGGGGCAAGCCCCTCGTCTACCTTCACGGCCGCGCCAAGGAGCGTGCCAAGCTCCTCGGGGTGAAGGAGCTGGCGATCAGCCTCTCTCACTCCAAGGAGTACGCCGTCGCCTCAGTCGTCGGGAGCGATAGATGAAGGTCGTGACGATAGACCAGATGCGGCGGCTCGAAGCGCGATGTGAGTCGAGCGGCATCTCCACGGATAGCCTCATGGAAAAGGCAGGGCTGGCCGTCGCGGAGGCGATGCGCAAGAGCATCGGGAGTCTTCAGGGCGAGCATATCGTGGTGCTCGTCGGCCCGGGGAACAACGGCGGCGATGGCCTCGTCGCGGCGCGCCACTTGAGCGATCGGGGAGCGAAGGTCCATGTGGTCGTCTGCGCCCCGCGCAGGGAGCCGGATGAGAAGATGGCCTCCCTGGCGGCGCGCGCGCTGGATATCGTGCCGCCTGAAAAGAGCCGCGCTGCTTTAGCCAAGCACCTTCCATCGGCCCGTGCCGTCCTCGATGCCTTGCTCGGCACCGGACGCGCCCGCCCTCTTCAAGGGGCGATACGCGATGCCCTGCGCCTGGTGTCGCAGGAGAAGGCCCGCCGTCGCGGGCTTTCACTCTTCGCTCTTGATCTTCCCACCGGCCTTGATGCTGATACCGGCGCCTGCGACCCCGCCACGCCCCACGCTGATCTCACGATAACCCTTGGCTTCCCCAAGGTTGGACTCTTCTGCGCCCCCGGCTCGGCGCGCGTGGGCAGACTGGAAGTTGTTGACATCGGGATCCCGCAGAGCTTCGCCAAGGACGTCAAGATCGAGTTGGCGACGCCTGAGTGGGCCAGGGCGCTCTTGCCGTCCCGTCCTGCTGATGCCAACAAGGGTACCTTTGGCCGAGTCCTGGTCTTTGCCGGGTCCGCCGACTATATCGGCGCGGCCTATCTTGCCTGCGCAGGCGCCCTGAGGGCTGGAGCCGGCCTTGTGACCCTGGCGACGCCCAAGAGCCTCTCCCCCCTTATCGCCAAGATGCTCCCGGAGGCGACGCACCTGCCTCTTGAGGAGACGGCTCACGGCGTCGTCCATGGCGAGGCTGCGGCGAACCAGATTCTGGAAGCAGCCGCTAGAGCTAGATATGACGCCCTCCTTATCGGCTGTGGTCTGGGCCAGCACCCCCAGGCGGAGACGGCGATAAGAAAGCTGCTTGCCTCTTTGCCGGCCTCCTTCAGGGGAAGGGTGGTCTTAGACGCCGATGCGCTGAATATCCTTGCGAGGATGCCCTCCTGGCCGAAAAGGACTCCCAAAGAGGCAATTCTGACGCCTCATCCCGGAGAGATGTCGCGACTTGCCAGGCTATCTGTGAAAGAGGTCCAGACAAACCGCTTCGGCATCTCAAAGAAGGTGGCCTCCTCATGGGGAAAAGTCGTCCTCCTGAAGGGCGCCTACTCCCTCACCGCCTCTCCTGGCGGCGCAGTTATCGTCAACCCGGTTGCCAACCCGGCCCTGGCCACCGCTGGCACAGGCGATGTTCTGGCCGGCGTGGTGGCGGCCCTCCTGGGGCAGGGCTTGTCCTCGGAGAAGGCCGCAGCCCTGGGGGCCTACCTCCATGGCGCCGCGGGTGAGCTGGTCCGCTCGGAGGTAGGCGACACCGGGGCCATCGCCTCAGACCTCCTTCAGAGGCTTCCCCGGGCCATCGCGGCGCTTCGGGGCTAGCTTTCCCCCTGGCCCACTGAAGCGGGCCGTTTGCACCCCCATCTCTGGAGTCCGTATAATCTCTGGGTTGCCACCGCGAGGACCTTCATGTTGCTTGCCATTGACATTGGGAATACGAACATCAACTACGGCGTCTGGGACGGCGAGAAGCTGCGCGCAACATGGCGCATGGCGACCGACGTTCGCCGCCAGCCCGATGAGTTCGCCGCGATGAGCATGCAGATCCTCCAGCACAACGGCCTTGCGCTCACCGATGTGAAGGCGGGCATCTTCAGCAGCGTCGTCCCGCCGTTGATCCCGACTTTCGAGGAAATCTTTCAGCAGTATTTCAAGGTCACCCCGGTTGTCGTCGGCACGGGGACGAAGACCGGGATGCGCGTCCTCTATGAAAATCCCCGGGAGGTTGGCTCCGACCGGATCTGTCATGGCGTCGCCGCTCGCAAGCTCTACGGCGCGCCGCTGATCGTGATTGACTTCGGCACGGCCACCGTGTTTGACGCGATAACCGCTGAAGGCGACTACCTCGGCGGCGCGATCGCGCCCGGGGTGAATCTCGCTGCGGAGGCCCTCTTCCAGCGCGCATCGAAGCTGCCGCGTATCGAGTTCGCCCGGCCGAAGGCGGCCATCGGACGCAACACGGTGGCCAGCATGCAGGCGGGGCTTTTCTACGGGTATGTTGGCCTCATCGAAGGGCTGGTTGCCCGCTTCCAGAAGGAGCTTGGCGGCGGCGCGAAGGTCGTGGCGACCGGGGGCCTTGCCCGGCTCATCGCCAGTGAAACGAAGGTGGTGGACCACGTGAACTATGACTTGGTGCTCATCGGCCTGCGCATCCTCTATGAGATGAACGAAAAGGCGGCAGGCGCTCGTGCTTAAGGGGAAACACATCGTCCTTGGCGTCTCCGGGAGCATCGCCGCCTACAAGGCCGCCGACCTGGCAAGCAAGCTCACCCAGGCGGGCGCCATCGTGGACGTAGTCATGACGCGTGAGGCGGAGAAGTTCGTCTCGGCCCTTACCTTCAGCAGTCTTACCCATCGCACCGTCCACCGGGAGCTCTTCGACCCTGATTCCGAGACGAGCGTTGAGCACGTAGCACTGGCGAACCGCGCCGATGTGGTAGCTGTCGCCCCCGCGACGGCAAACATCATGGCCAAGATGGCTCACGGCCTTGCCGACGACCTGCTGACATGCACGCTCCTCGCCACTGCCGCACCGGTCATCGTTGCTCCGGCGATGGACGGCCACATGTGGGATAGCCCGGCGACCCAGGAGAACGTCAAAACGCTTCAGCGGCGCGGCGTCCTCTTCATCGGCCCGGACAGGGGCTACCTCGCCTCGGGACTCTCGGGCGTCGGTAGACTTTCGGAGACGGCCAAGCTCCTTGGGACCATCAGCCAGGTCCTAGGCAAGCGCGATGGCGACCTTCGGGGCAGGCACGTGGTGATCACATCGGGCGGGACCCAGGAGCCGATAGACCCGGTCCGCGTCATCACGAACCGCTCCTCCGGCAAGATGGGCTACGCCATCGCCGAAGCGGCGCGCGACCGCGGCGCGAGGGTAACGCTGGTCACCGCGCCGACGGCCTTGCCCGACCCGGTGGGCGTTGATGTCGTTCACGTGGAGACGGCCCGCCAGATGCGCGATGCCGTCGCCAAGGTGGTGAAGGGGGCATCCGCGCTCATCATGGCCGCCGCAGTCGCCGATTACACGCCCGCATCCCCGGCCAAGTCTAAGATCAAGAAAAAGGATGCGGCATACGTTGTGGACCTCAAGCCCACCGCCGATATCCTGGCGACAGTCCAAGGCGGTCAGGTACGTGTGGGCTTTGCGGCGGAGACGGAGAATCTCATCGCGAATGCCAAGGCCAAGCTGCAGAAGAAACGCCTTGACCTTATCGTCGCCAACGATGTTTCGGCCAGGGATGCCGGTTTCTCTTCGGATAATAATCGAGTCGTCATCATAGATTCCCAGGGGAAGCAGGAGCCGGTGGCGCTGATGCCCAAGTATGAGGTTGCCCAGCGAATCTTGGACCGGGTCGCGGCGATCCTGCAGCGACGGAAGAAGTAGAAGGGACGTCTTTTATGGCGCAAATCACCATCATCGGCATGGGGCTTATCGGCACTTCGATCGGCCTTGGCTTAAAGAACGCGAAACAGGCGAGCATCAAGATCGTGGGCTACGATGTGGAACACGGCAATGCGCGCCAGGCCCACAAGAGGCTGGCTATAGACTCAGCCGAGGGCAACCTTCGCAATGCCGTCCGGAGCGCCGACCTCGTCATCATCGCGACTCCCGTCTCCGCGATCCGCGAGGTGCTTCAGGAGATCGGGAGGGAGATGCCCGCCCAGTGCGCCGTGACGGACACCGGGAGCACCAAGCAGCAGGTGATGAAGTGGGCCGAGGAGTTCCTGCCGAAGAGCGTGAGCTTCATCGGCGGGCACCCGATGGCGGGGAAAGAGACCTCCGGCCCGGAGGCGGGCGAGGCGACGCTCTTTCGCGATAAGGTCTGGTGTCTCTTCCCGAGTCGGGACGCCGCGGATTGGGCCGTCGAAGCGGTCGTCGGCATCGTTGAAACCATCGGCGGGAAGCCGTATTTCCTTGATCCCCAGGAGCACGATAGCTTCGTCGCCGCCGCGAGCCACTTGCCCATCGCTCTTTCATCGGCCCTGGTCTCGGCGACATCAAAGAGCCCATCGTGGCATGAGATCGCGCGCCTGGCCTCCAGCGGCTATCGCGATGTTTCGCGCCTAGCCGGGGGCGACCCGACGATGAATCGGGATATCTACATGACGAACGCCGAGGAGATCGGCGGGTGGATTGACCGCGCGATCACGGAGCTTCTCGAGCTGCGCAAGGCCCTGCGCGATAAGAACGAGGCGGCCCTGGCGCGCTACTTCGGCGCTGTCCATGAGGAGCGGGTGAAGTGGGAGGCAGGCGCAGTGACGAGCCCCGCCGCGGCCCCCGAGGTGAAGGTCCCATCCATGGGCCAGCAGCTTTCGACCGTCTTCCTGGGCGATCTTCTTGCGAAGAAGAGCAGGACCCTGATGGAGAGCTACGAAGAGCGCGCCGAGGGCAAAGGGAAGAGGGATGGGCGCTAACGAGCGGCCCGTCTCGACGCGCACCGTCACAAGCCCGCGCCTCCTGCGCGGCGAGGTTGTTGTCCCCGGGGACAAGTCCATCACGCACCGGGCCTTCATCTTCAACGCCATCGCCGGCGGGTCTGCAACGGTCACCAATCACCTTCGCGGCGAAGACTGCCTGGCGACGATGCGCTGTCTCCGCGCGCTGGGCGTGACGATCAAGGAGAAGGGCGAGGGGACAGCGCACATCACAGGGCGCGGAGGCCAAGGGCTGAAGCCTCCGAAGGAGACGCTGGACGCCGCCAACAGCGGCACGACGATGCGCCTGATGAGCGGGCTCCTGGCGTCGCAACCCTTCCAATCGGTGATCACGGGAGATGAATCGCTCAGGCGTCGGCCGATGGCGCGGGTGATCGAGCCGCTGCGCCTGATGGGCGCCGATATCCACGGCGCGGCGAACGATACGCTGGCGCCGCTCACTATCAGGGGCGGCAGGCTGCGCGGCATCCGCTACCGCATGCCGGTGGCCAGCGCCCAGGTGAAATCGGCGATTCTGATCGCGGGGCTTTTTGCCGAGGGCGAGACGACGGTAGAGGAGCCTGCCGTCAGCCGGGACCACACGGAGCGTATGTTCAAGGCGATGGGGGCGAAGATCTCCGTGGAGGGACTGCGAATCACTGTGCAGCCTGGCGTGCTGAAGCCGGTGGATGTAGCCGTCCCTGGGGATATCAGCTCCGCCGCCTACTGGATGGTTGCAGCCGCGATCCACTCCAACGCGAACGTTCTGGTCCGCGGGGTGGGCGTGAACCCTTCGCGGACGGGCGTCATTGACGTGCTGCGCGAGATGGGGGCAAAGATTTCCCTCGAGAGGGAGCGCCTTATCGGCGGAGAGCCCGTCGCCGATATCCGGGTCACGTCATCGCGGCTGAAGGGTGTGAAGATCGGCGGCGCCATCATCCCCCGGCTTATTGACGAGCTGCCGATCCTCGCCGTTGCGGCGGCGATGGCAGAGGGGGCGACGGAGATACGCGACGCCGAGGAGATGCGCACCAAAGAGAGCGACCGCATCGCGACGACGGCCTCCGAGCTGACGAAGCTGGGGGCGAAGGTGCGCGAGCTGAAGGACGGCATGGTGATCGAGGGAGGCGCGAAGCTTACGGGCGCGGTGTGGGAGAGCCACGGCGACCACCGGCTGGCGATGTGCGCGGCTGTGGCGGGGCTCGTGGCCTCCGGGAAGACGACCATCAACGAGGCGCAGGCGGTGGATGTTTCGTATCCGCGCTTCTGGGCGGACCTGGAGTCGCTGGCCGTTTAGCCTGTGCGCTTGATATGCCGCTCCAGGAAAGCGATGAGCCTGGCGAAGGCGTCTTCCGCGACCGCCTTATCGTATTGCTTGATCTCCTCGTTGAAGAAGCCGTGCCCGACGCTGGGGTAGCGGATACATTCGCGGGGCAGGCCGTGGCCTTTGCGGAGCGCTTCCATGAAGGTCTGGTGCGGGAGCGGCACCATCCAGTCTTTCTCTCCGAAGACGGTCATGACGGGGCATTTGATGGCGTGCACCAGGGAGAGGGGCTGCCTGGGGCGGCTGGCGTGCAGCTCAGGATAGATGATGACGGGGTAGAAGAGGAAGAGGGCGGCCACATCTTCGCCGGTCCCGGCGGTGAGGAGGCTATAGCGCGCGCCGAAGGAGAAGCCTCCCAGGGCAATGCGCTTGGGGTCAACACCGGGTTCGCTGCGAAGGCGAGCCAGGGCGGCCTGGACATCGCGGACGGCGCGCTCATCAGGGAAAAAGGACAGTTTGCGCGATTGTTCCCTGGAGGGCGGGTCTTGCCGGTCGCCATCGCCCCGGGAGAAGAGATCGAAGACGAGAACGGCATAGCCCTGCGCCGCCAGGCGACGCGCGGTGTCACGGACATGGCCTGTGAGGCCGTGCCGGTCATGGAGGAGGACGACGCCGGGGAGCGGCAGAGCGCTTTCCGGTGTGAAGAGCTCGCCGTGGAGTTCAGCGCCGTCTCCTGAGAGGGAGAGGCATTTCTGTGCGATGTGGGGCGTGTGGGGCATGGGGATGCGGCTTTTACAGCCACATCCTAGCGATGTGCAGCGTCGCCGCCAAGTGCCGGGGAACGCAATCACCCTCACTTTTCGCTGAGCTTCAGGGCAGGCGCCGGGTTGCCCCTACATTTTTGTTTTCCCTCCTTTTGTGTTGTTCCTGTCCGGTGATTTTGAGCGTCGCGCGGGCGGTCCGGTATGTGGTTCGAACTGCTATTGGTGGTTTGGGAAATGGGACATGCATCTCGGGCCGAGATTGCGAGACTCTAACGCGCCGGCCGCCGACCTTTCGACAGCCGACGCTGCATGCCCTGGTAGAAACCAGAGCTTGCCCACGGTGCCCTGAGCCGGTGCGACCTGGAGGCTGCGGCCGAGGCTGCAACGGCCAGGGCGCTCTTTCAAGCATGCACAGCGACTCACGTCTGCCGGTCAATCTCGCGTGTGAGCTATTCGATTGTGGTTACCGGACCGCCGCCATTATTCTGCTCCGACGTAGTTTCGCTCCGAAGCCGCCCGCGCGACGCTCTGTGCCCGCGCCATTGTGACTCAGGGCGGCCGACCCCGGTCGCGGGCAAAGAAAAGGGGAGGCGCTCGGCCAGCCGGTTCCACGCCCATGGAGCCAGGAACACAGCCAGTTTTTGCGCCTCCCCGGCTCTCTGTCCTGGCGAAGGCGTGGGCGTATCTCTACGCTCACAAGACAATACTATGCATAGTAGGCTTCTGTGTCAAGCGGTGTGCGGCGTGGTTGGGAGAGGCCGGTGTTTTCAGGGGAGACCTCTCCCCCGATGCCGCATCGGGGTCTCGAAGACTCGACCTTGGTCCCTCCCCTGAGAAGGGAGGGATAGGGGCTGCTGTGCAGCCCAGTGCGCGCTGGGTTGGGGGGCAACCCAGGGGAATGGGGTGGAGAGGGGCGCGTGGTGCGCCCGACGGGGAGGGGCTGGCCTCTCCGTTGAAATCGGAGCCCTGGGGGAAGGCCAGCCCCTACCAGGAGGATTTGGGTTGCGGGGGCAACCCACACGGCGTAGGTCCGTTCGTCGTGGCGATGAGGCGTGGCCGCTCCTCAGGGCGAGAGGGGGCGCACCTCTACCCGGGTGCGACGAATCGAAAGACTTGCCTCGGCGCTACAAGGCGAAGCGGTAGATGCGAGCGGCGTTGGCGCCGAGGATCTTGGCTTTGTCCGCTTCGGGGACGCCTGCGAACATGAGGGCGAGGCGTTCCCGGCTCCTGGGGAATGTGCCTTCCGGGTGGGGGTAGTCGTCGCCCCAGGTGAGGCAGTCCATGCCGATGAGGTGGCGCTGCTGGACGGCGAGGACGTCTTCCTGGAAGCTGAGGGCGATGTTGGTCCGGAAGAAATCGCTGGGGAGGGAGGCGCTGCGGAAGCGCGGCCAATCGGGGCTCGGCGGGCGCTGAGTGTATTCGTAGTCCATGGCGGTGAGGAAGTGCGGCGCCCAGGAGGCGCGATGCTCCAGGGAGACGACCTGGAGCTTGGGGAAGCGGTCAAAGACGCCGGAGAAGATCATGTGGGCGACGGAGACCTGGAACCAGTGGGCGGCGGTTGAGGTGAAGGGCGGCGATGACATCATGTTGCGCGCCCGCTCGCGGATGCGGATGGGCGAGTTGGCGCCTTGCCTGGCGCGGTGGGTGCCGATGTGGAGCGTCAGGGGGAGCTGGGCGTCTTGCGCGGCGGCCCAGAGGGGCTCGTACTTAGGCTGGCTGTACTGATCGCGATCGCCGGGATTGACGCTGATCATGGCCCCGGCGAGGCCGAGCTTGGCGGCGCGCTGGAGCTCCGCGACACCGGCGGCGACATCATCGGTATTGATCATAGCGACGGCTTTGATGCGCTTGGGATCCTCCTTGCAGAAATCGGCAATCCAGGTGTTATAGGCGCGGCAGACGGCATCGAAGAGGAGGCTATCTTCCAGCCGCCACATGACGAGGCCGGTGGTGGGGTAGACGACTTCGCCGTAGATGCCGTCGGCGTCCATGTCCTTAAGCTTTTCGCTTGCGATGTAGCCACCTTTGACGACCTCCGAGAACTTGGCCTCGCGGCGCATCTTCTCCAGGCTTTCGAAACGGAAGCCGGCGTCCGTGCCGCCGGTCATGGACATGAGCCAGAGGCCGTCGCAGACCCACCAATCGCCTTCGTCGTTATAGTCCACGCGGGGTGCGCGGTCGCGGTAGGCCTTCTCGATGCCCTTGGTCCAGAGGTCGGGCGGCTCGACGACGTGGGAGTCGCTGGAGACGATGACGGGCTTTGTCATGCTCGTGCCTTGGCGGGAGGCTTCGCTTTGGCGGCGCTCCCGTTCTTCCCGCCGATGGGCAGTTTGAAGGCGCGAGTGGGGTTGTCCACAAGGATCTTCTGCTTGTAGGCGGTGGAGAGCTTAGGGTTTGTGGCGATCATCTCGACATCCCTGGGCCAGGAGGTGTCCCAGTGGGCGTAATCGGAGGCGTAGCAGACGCAACTATCTCCCACCAACTCGGCGACGGCGTTGAGGAGAGGCGCGGGCTCGTCCGATTCGCAGGTGATGTAGCAGCGGCCATTTCGGAAGTATTCGGCGGGGTCTTCTTCATTGCAATATGCCTGGGGACGGAGCTTCTCCATGTGCTCCTCCATGCGGTAGAGCCACCAGGGGAGCCAGCTTGCCTGGCCTTCGCAGAAGACGACCTGCATGCCGGGAAAGCGATCGAGGACGCCATCGAGGATGAAGGCGCTGACGGCGCAGATCTGCTCGAAGGAGTGGGAGACCATGTGGGTGTGGATGAAGCGATCGAAGCGGTCCTGGCCGACGGATTCGATGCCCTTGGAGCCGGTTGCCGCGTGGATGCCGATGGGCACTTTGAGCCGGGAGGCCTCCGCCCAGAGGGTATCGAACATCGGGTCGCTGAGGGGGATGTTGCGGATGTTGGAGGTGACGCAGGCTCCGGGGAAGCCGAGCTGGGTGACGCAACGGCGGAGCTCTTCGGCGGCGGCCTCCGGGTGCTGGAGGGGCAGGACGGCGAGGCCGAAGAGACGATCAGGGTAGGGTTTGCAATAGGAGGCGAGCCAGTTGTTGTAGACTTTTGCCGCGGCGACGGCTAGACCGGCGTTGTCCCAGGTGGGGAGGGCGATGGCGTGGGATGGGAAGAGGACGGCGGCCCAGGTGCCGGCGCGCTCCATGTCCTTGATGCGGGCGTGGGGGTCCCACATGCCGGTGATCTCCGGGCTGCGCATGGAGAGGATGTCACTGGCGGGGCCGTGGAAGTGGGTCTTGGGATGGCCGGGGCCGGGGTTGCGGCGGACGCCTTTGAAGTTGACGAAGGAGGCGTCTTTGGGTGTGAGCTGGCCTGTGACGAGGCGACCCTTGGCATCGCGCTGGTGGTAGATGTTGGGTGAGCGGACGACGAAACTGCGATAGCGCTCGGGGAGTTCCTTTTCCCAGTTGATGAGGGCTTCTGAGACGTGGCCATCGGAATCAACGGCTTTGAATCCGTAGTTCATGACATCTCCTTAGAGAGAGACTCAGGCCGTGGAATGGGGGCAAATGATAGGGAGAGGGGTTTTGGTAAGTCAAGTAGAAGGGGTAGGAGTTGCTGGGGCAACTCAGACAGTGTAGGCCGGTTCGTCGTGGCGATGAGGCAGCGCCGCTCCTTAGGGCGAGAGAGGGGGAGATCATATCCGCGGGGCGAGTCATTGCTACAATGGAGTGCGATTTTCCCATGGCGACCCAGCACGCGGAACATGACATCGTTGTTGAGGGGCTGACGAAGCGCTTCGGCTCGCTGGAAGCGGTGAAGGATGTTTCCTTTGCCGTGAGGCGCGGAGAGGTGTTCGGCATCCTGGGGCCGAACGGCGCGGGGAAGACGACGGCACTGGAGTGCATCGAAGGGCTGCAGGAGCCGACAGCGGGGAAGACGCGCGTCCTGGGCATAGACACGGCGGCGGAGCCGTGGAAGGCGAAGGAGCGCATCGGCGTTCAGCTGCAGGCTTCGGCCTACTTCGACTACTTGAAGCTCCGAGAGATATTGGAGCTGTTCGGCAGGCTGTACGCGAAGCGGCTCTCTCCCGCCGAGCTGCTGGAGAAGGTGGGGCTGGCGGAGAAGATCGAGACGCCGGTGGTGAAGCTTTCCGGGGGGCAGCAGCACCGCTTCGCCATAGCGGCGGCGCTGGTGAACGACCCTGAGGTCATATTTCTAGATGAGCCGACGACGGGGCTTGACCCGCAGGCGCGCCGGAACCTGTGGGAGTTCATCCAGCGCATCCACGGCGAGGGGCGCACCGTGGTGCTGACGACGCACTATATGGAAGAGGCGCAGTTCCTGTGCCAGCGCGTGGCGATCATGGACCGCGGGCGCATCGTGGCGCTGGATACGCCGGAGCGCCTGATCAAAGGGCTACCGGTGCCGTACAAGGTGCGCATCAAGCTTGCCGAGGCCCAGCCGCCGGAGCTGTTCAAGGGTCTTGAGGCGGTGATGAATGTGCAGGCGGAGGCGGACGGCGCATTGACACTCGCCTCTTCGGACGCGGCGCGGACGCTGCCGGCGCTGATGGCGTGGTCGAACGCCAACGGGCGGCGGATAGACCACTTGGAAGTGGTGCGCGGCAACTTGGAAGACGTCTTTCTGACGATCACCGGGCGCGGGCTCAGGGACTGAGATGCTACTTTACCTGGTAGCCGCGAACCTGAAGATGCTCTTCCGCAACCGGCAGTCTATCTTTTGGGCCCTGCTCTTCCCGCTCATCTTCGTGGTGGTCTTCGGCCTTTTCAACCTGGACGAGACGCCGACGACGAAGGTCTTGGTGGTGGACTATTCCCGGGACCAACTCTCCAAGAGCCTGGTTAAGAGCTTGGACGACATCGAGACGCTGAAGATGGAGGAGGCGGCCGACGAGGCGAAGGCGAGGCAGGACTTGCGGGACGGGGAGCGTCGGTTCTTGCTCATCCTTCCCCAGGGACTGGGGGAGGATGTGGCGGCGAAGAGGCCGGTGAAGATCACGCTGATCTACGATGAGAGCAGCGCCGTATCCGCCGTCATCATCGGGCTGGTGCGGCGCTTCGTAGACGGGGCGAACCTGGAGCTTGCGGATGCGCAGCCGCTGTTGAATCTGGAATCGCAGGGCATCCTGTCCAGGCAGACGGGCTATTTCGATTTCCTCTTGCCGGGGTTCATCGGCCTTGGGGTGATGACCTATTCGATCATCGGGCTGGCATCGAACCTCGCCGTGTGGCGGGAGAAGAAGATCTTCAAGCGGCTGCTGGCGACGCCGCTGAGGATCCAGACGTTCTTCGCGGCGGTCATCGTCTCGTTCCTCGTCCTTTCGCTCATCCAGGCGGCTATCATCCTGGTCTCCGGGATGCTGCTCTTTGACGCGCATTTCTACGGCAACTATTTCTACCTCCTCGTCTTTGTTGTCTTTGGAAACTTGGTCTTTCTGAACCTGGGGTTCATCGTGGGGGCGTTCGCGAAGACGGTGAGCGCGGCGAGCGGATTGGGGAACGTGGTCTCGCTGCCGATGATGTTTCTTTCCGGGACGTTCTTCCCGACGGATACGCTGCCGGCCTTCCTGCGCTGGCTGGTGCAGTACCTGCCGCTTTCGCCGCTCTTGGAGGGGATGCGGGGTATCGCAACGGACGCCAGGCCGCTATGGGATTTCCCACAGGAGATGGCGATCCTGGGCGTGTGGATCATCGTGACGGCCTTCATTGCAGTGAAGGTCTTTAAGTTTCGGTAGGCTACGCCATTCAGAATTTTGAGGGCGCGCGCTCCGGTGCGGCTTCGATGCAGCATACGGTCCGATAGGTCCGGACTCGTAAGACCGAGAGTCCTTCAGCAAGGACCGCGCTTTCCCGACGGGATTGGGACGCCCCTACATCAGCCCGGATTGATTGCATCCGATCCGGAAAGAGCCCCGATCCTTCGGGGCATTTTTGTTCGAGGGGATCTGTGGGTGTCAGGCGGCGCGGCGGTTGATAGCCTGAGACTTGCGGGCGGAGATGACGTCTTTGGGGACTTCGTAGACGTTGCTGATGAGTCGGACGGCGCGGAGGGCGCGGATGAGGTAGGCGGAGAAGTCCACCTGCCACCGGGTGAGGCCGTGGTAGGCGGAGCGGGGGAAGGCGTGGTGGTTGTTGTGCCAGCCTTCGCCCATGGAGAGGAGGGCGACGAACCGGTTGTTGGTGCTGCGGTCCTTGCCCGTGGAGTAATCACGGCTGCCCCAGATGTGGCAGATGGAGTTGACGCTCCAGGTGACGTGATGCACCAGGAAGACGCGGACGAGGCCGCCCCAGATGAACCCGCTGACGCCGCCGATGAAGAAGGGGAGCAACATGCCCAGCACAGCCCACCAGAAGGCCGTTTTGCTGATGAAGCGGATGACGGGGTCTTGCATCTGGGCCTTGGCGTAGCGCTCAGGGTCGGCGCGGATGCCGCCGAGCATCCAGCCCATGTGGGCGTGGAAGAAGCCGCGCCAGCCGCCGACTTTGCCGGACTCGCTCCAATAGGGGCTGTGCGGATCGCCGACATCATCGGACTTGGCGTGGTGCTTGGAGTGGATGGCGGCCCAGCCGATGGCGGCACCCTGGATGGACCAGGTGCCGAAGATGAGGAGGATGGCTTTGACCACCGGGTTGGCATCGAAGCTGCGGTGGGTGAGCATGCGGTGGAAGCCGACGGTGACGCCGAAGGCGGTGGCGAGGTAGAAGCCGGCGAGGATGCCTAGGTCCTTGACGCCGATGCCGTTGTTCAAGGAGTAAACGGTGGCCCAGATGACGCCGGCAAAGGGGGCGATGACGAGAAAAAGAGTCGAGATGCGGATGAAGAGGAGTTCTCTATCCGGGTGACGCTCGTAGGTGGGTTTCATTTGTCCGCGTAGGAATTCGAACAACAGTCTCTCCCATACGTAGGTGTTCGGCTCATTATATCGGAGCGACGGTCACTGCAACCTGTATTTCCGCCTGAATCTGGGGGCAATTCTAGCGGGCGGGTACTAGGGGAGATAGCGAAGTGCTGCACTATTTGTGCATCATCGCAAGCCGAGGTAGCGGCGCTAGGCTGAGGCGGCAGGCGCGCGGCGGATGAGGGAGAGGCCATCGCGGATGGTGAGCATGACGACCTGGACGCGCTTGTCTTTGGCGATATGGTCGTTAAAGGCGGCGATGGCCTTGCTGCTTTCGTCCTTGGGGTCAAGGACACGGCCGCTCCAGAGGACGTTGTCCACTGCGATGATGCCCTTGGGCGAGAGGAGATCCAGGGCGCGCTCGTAATAGTTGATGTAGTTCGGCTTATCGGCGTCTATGAAAACGAAGTCGAAGGGGCCTTGGAGGGTCTTCATCGTCTCAAGGGCGGGCCCGAGCCTGATCTCGATCTTATGCCCGTGGGGGCTGCTGCTGAAGTAGCGGCTTGCGAACTCCCTGGCCTTGGGGTTCACGTCGCAGGTGATGAGCTTGCCGTCCGGCGGCAGCGCGGCGGCCATCATCAGGGCGCTGAAGCCGGTGAACATCCCCAGCTCAAGGACGCGCTTGGCGCTAGAGAGGGAGATGAGGTACTGGAGGAGCGTCCCTTCCAGCTGGCCGGAGAGCATCGCGGGCGATTCCATCGTTCGAAAGGTCTCGTCCGTCAGCTCCTGGAGGAGCTTGGGGACGGGCGTGGTGTGGCGCGCGGCGTAGCCTTCGATGTTTTCCGGGACGATGAAGCTGGCCATGATGGCTCTTTCTAGCACTATGCCTCGTCGTCGGCTTCGCGGGTGGACCAGGTGACGACCTTGCGCTGCTTGAGGTCGTTCATCTGCTGATCGCTGTAGCCGACCTCCTTGAGGAGCTGCTGCGTGTGCTCGCCGACGTAAATGGTGGGGCCGTGGACCGTCTCCTGGTCGGAGAAGGTCATGGGCGCGGAGTAGCGATGATAGACGTCCAGGGATGGGTGCTTGGTCTCCACCCACAGGCCGGCGCTGCGCATCTCCGGATCGGTATTTGAGAAATCGGCGAAGTCCTTGTCGCGCGCCTCGGCGCAGGCGACGCCATGCTCGGCGAGCATGACCTCCCACTGTGCGGCGGTGCGCTGGGCGAAGATGGGCGTCAGCTCTTTGACGAGGTCGGCGTCATGCTTACGGCGGGCCTCTTTGGCGGCGAAGCGCGGGTCCTTGGCCAGGGCCGTTTTGCCGATGGCTTCGCAGAGGTCATGCCACTCCTTCTCCGTGGGGCATGCGAGGAAGACCCAGCCCTGGGAGGCCTTGTAGAAGCGGTAGAGGGCGTTGAGGCCGTTGAGCTGCGGATCGGCCAGAGCGCGCTCGGGCTTGCCGGCATACTGGATCGCGTCATCGGCCTCTGCGTAGAGGCAGGAGCCGATCATGGTGGTCTCCAGGTACTGGCCTTTGCCGGTCTTTTCGCGGGCGTAGAGGCCCAGGAGGAGACCCGTGGCGACGCCGAGGGCGGATGAGACGTCCGGGTTGCCTTCGTTCGCCTGGAAGAGAGCGCTGCTCATCTCGCGGAGCTCTTTATAGACGAGTTTCTTATCGCGCGGGGGCGGCATGCCCTGGCCCGCCTGGTAGAGCGCGCCGCCGCAGATGGCGCCGGGGATGGGGTGCATGGCGGGGCGGTGGGCCATGGGGCCGGTGGAGCCGTAGGAGCCGGCGTAGAGGTAGACGAGGCGCGGGTTGAGGTTCTTGCACGTCTCATAGTCAATGCCCAGGCGCGGCGTGACGCCGGGGCGGAAGTTGTGCATCAGGATATCGGCTTTCTTGATGAAGGTATGGGCGATCTTCTGTCCTTCGGGCTGTTTGAGGTCCACGGCGATGCTGTTCTTGCCCTGCATGGGCTTGGTGGCAGTGTTGGCCCAGCGGCGGAAGGAATCGCCGTCCAGGGATTCGAACTTGATGATGCGCGCGCCGAGCTCGCCCAGGAGGGCGGTGCCGAAGGGCGCGGCGAACCAGGTGGCGAATTCGACGATGGTGACGCCTTCCAAGGGGCGTTTGGCCATCTTTCTGCCGTTGGCGAAGACCTTAGGCTTGCGCGCCTTGATGGAGTCCAGCACCTGCTGGGTGTGCTGGCCCAGGGCAGGGCTGGGGCCCTGTGGCTCCAGGGGGGTATCGGCGGCTTTGACGATGGGGCCGAGTTGGCGCGTCTTGCCGACGGCTGGGTCGAAGAGCTCGATGACGTTCCCGTTGTGGATGACCTGTGGGTGATCGAGGGCCTGCTGGGTGGTGCGGAAGGGCTCGCAGGCGGCGTCCACCTTGTTCACAAAGATATCCATCCACTCATCGGCGGTCTTCTCCTGCATGCGGGCGTGCATCTTTTCGTAGAGCTCTTCCATGTCCTTGCCGGGAGGGATATTCGGCAGTTTCAGGTAGCGCTCTTCGGCCAGGACTTCCGAAAGCTCCATGCCCACCAGGAAGTTTACAAAGAGATGAGACATGGAGTTGGAGCCCTGGAGCCAGACACCATCTTTGGTGCGGCCGACGAAGTATTGGGGCGTGGGAGAGCCGGTAACGAAGGCGGGCGGCAGCGCGGAGCGGCGCGCCGTCTGCCAGCCGAGCCAGCCCCAATCGTAGGCGAAGAGTCCCTGGGTGATGCTGGTCTCCACCTTCTGGCCCTTCCCGTACTTATCGCGGGCGTAAAGGGCGGCCATGACGCCCTGGATGGCGTGCATGGCGGCGCCATAGCTGCCGCACATGACGGCGGCGTAGCGGGGGCCGTCCTTGGGGAGCTGCTTATCGAAGGAGTGGATGCGGCCCGTCTTGGCGTTGACGATGGCGTCATAGCCCTTGAGGTGGGCGAGGCTTTTGAGGGGACCGAAGCCGGTGATCTTGCAGTAGACCAGGCCGGGGTTGGTCTTGGAGAGGGCGGCATAGTCTATGCCCAGGCGAGCATCGCCGTCCGGCATGCCGCTATAGACAACGACATCGGCGGTCTTGGCCAGGGATTGGAAAGCAGTTTTGCCTTGGGATGTCTTTAGATCCAGGATGGCGCTCTTCTTGCCGCGGTTCCACATGATAGAGGCGGGGTGGGAGCGGAAGCTATCGCCGGATGGCGGTTCGAGCTTGATGACCTCTGCCCCGGCATCGGCCAGCACCATGGTGGCAAGGCTGCCGGCCATGCCCTGGCTGACATCCAGCACCGTCAAACCTTCGCAGATCTTCGGCATCGTTTTCTCCTGATAGAAGCCTGGGGCGACCCATTGTGGCACACGGCTATTTCCCTTGCAACAGGTATAAGGCGTAACTATGATTGACTGACGGCAAGGCCCCCGCCTTCGGCGGCCGCCGAAAGGAGCGCTATGGAAGGTCACCACCTGGAGCTGACGCCTGACAAGCTGCGGTGGCGCTGCGACCAGAAGGCCTTTTCCTTCCGCTGCACGGACGAGCTGGTGCCGCTGCAGGAGTTCGTGGGGCAGGTGCGGGCGATCGGCGCCATCGAGTTCGGGTTGGGGGTGGAGCAGCCCGGGTACAACATCTTTGTCACCGGCCTGGGGGGGACGGGCAAGTCCACCATCGTGAAGCAGCACTTAGAGGACGTGGTGGCCAAGAAGATTGCGGCAGGGACGGCGGCTTCTCCTCCGGACTGGTGCTACCTCTTCAACTTTGCAGACACTGACAAGCCGAACATCGTGAAGCTGCCTGCGGGCAAGGGCCGCGAGTTCAAGGCAAAGCTCGAGCAGTTGGAAGACGACCTGCGGAAGCACGCCGCCGCCGCCTTCTCCAGCGAGGAGTACCAGGCGGAGCGGCGGGCGACGCTTGAGGGCGGGCAGACGAACCAGCGCCGCCTCTTTCAGGAGCTTGACCGGGAGGCGCGGGCGAAGGGCTTCACCGTTCAGCTGACGCCGATGGGCATCGCGCTGGTGCCGATGACGAAGGAGGGGCGCCCCGCGACTCCAGAGGAGTTCGCCCAGTTCCCGGACGAACTGAAGCGCGCCCTGGACGAGCGACGCAGGTCGTTGAGCGGGCTTGTGCAGCAGACGCTGGAGGGCGCCCAGCAGGTGGAGCGCGATGCGGGAGCCAGGCTGGAAGAGCTTGACCGGAAGGTGGCGGAGTTTTCCACTTCAGGCTCCTTCAAAGAGGTGGAGAAGGAGTTCGGCCAGTATGAAGAGGTGGGCGACTTTCTCAAACGCCTGCGGGAGTTCGTCCTTTCCCACATGGACGTCATCCGCGATGGGCAGGACGGCCAGCCCTCCTCGCCCATGCTGGAGGCGGCGCGAGCCGCCCGGGAGCGGGAGCTGCTCGTCCCCTTCGTGGTCAACGTCTTTGTGGATAACTCTGCCTCCAAGGGGCCGCCGATTGTCTCAGAGAGCAACCCCACATACGCCAACCTCTTCGGCAGGATAGACCGCAAGTTCCTGATGGGCGCCTATGTGACCGACCACACGCTTATCAAGCCGGGGGCCTTCCACCAGGCGAACGGCGGCTACCTGGTGCTCAACATGCGCCAGGTGCTGATGGCGCCGCTGGTGTGGGAGGCCTTCAAGCGCGTGGTGAAGAATAAGGAGGTGCGCTTGGAGGACCCCATGGATGCGATGGGGCTCATCGCGCCGCAGACCCTCCGCCCGGAGCCGATGCCCCTTGAGGTGAAGGTAGTGGTGACGGGGGATGCCTCGCTCTATCACCTGCTTGCCGCGTACGACGAAGACTTTTGGGAGACCTTCAAGGTCAGGGCGGACTTTGACTACCAGATCCCGCGCACGCTGAACAACTTAGATGCCTACGCCGGTTTTATCTGCAGCGCCTGCGAGAAGAACAAGTTGAAGCACCTTGATTCCTCGGGAGTGGCGAAGGTGGTGGAGTATGCGGCGCGCATCGTCTCCGACCAGACCAAACTTTCGACGCGCTTCGGCCTCCTGCTGGATGTGCTGATCGAGGCCGATTTCTGGGCGCGCAAGGACAACGCGGACGTGGTGAAGGCTGCGCACGTCCAGAAGGCGCTGGAGCAGAAGATCTTCCGATCCAACCTGGTGTCTGAGCGCATCCAGGAACTGATCCAGGAAGGGACGCTGATGGTGGATGTGACGAACAGCGAGGTGGGCCAGGTGAACGGGCTGGCCGTCTTTGACCTGGGCGATGTTTCCTTCGGCAAGCCCAGCCGCATCACGGCAAAGACCTTCCTTGGGCGCGGCGGTGTCATCAGCATAGACCGGGAAGCTAAGATGAGCGGCAAGACGTTCGATAAGGGGCTGCTGACGATCAGCGGCTACCTGGGATGGATGTATGCCCAGAAGCGCCCCCTCTCCATCTCTGCCACGGTGAGCTTTGAGCAATCGTATGAGGGGATTGACGGCGATAGCGCCTCTTCCACGGAGATCTACGCCATCCTCTCAAGCCTCTCCGGCGTTCCGCTCAAGCAGGGCATCGCCGTCACCGGCTCCGTGAACCAAAAGGGGGAGGTCCAGCCCATCGGCGGCGTGAACCAGAAGGTAGAGGGGCACTTTGACGTCTGCAAGGCTATCGGCCTCACAGGCAAGCAGGGCGTGATGATTCCCAAGCAGAACGTTCGCAACTTGATGTTGCGGGAGGATTTGGTGGAGGCGGCGGCGCAAGGCCAGTTCCACATCTATGCCGTCGGCACAATCGCCGAGGGGGTTGAGCTCTTGACTGGTCTTCCCTTTGGCGAGCGCGATGGGCAGGGCAACTTCCCGGAAGGCACCATCAATCATTTGGTGGAGAAGCGTCTGGAGGAGTTCGCGAAGGCGCAGGCTGCAGCGGCCAAGGCGGCAGGGGCGACAGGTCAGAGCGAGCAGGCAAAGGAAAACGGCTCGGCGAGGCCGGGCGCATAGCCGTTTCGGCGCTCCCGAGCGCTGGCATTACGCTTTCTATCGCCTTGTCTGGGGAGTGGCATTCCAGTCGCTGTGCCCGAAGCCGCCTGGAATCCCGGCTCTTCAGATGGAATACGCAACGAATTACCCGCTCCAGCCATGACGAATATTGACGAAATCAGGCCGTCCTGATTAAATATTCGTCGTTCTCCTTTCCCCCCCAAGAGGTTTGCCTTTGCCTCGAATATGCACGTCTAAAGGAGTCGCTCAATGAAGATTGACGAGACCGATCGCAAGATTATCAGTCTCCTTCAAGAGGATGCCCGCCAGTCCAATGCCGCCATCGCCCGGGACATCGGCGTGAGCGAGGCGACGATCCGCCGGCGCATCCGTATGCTGGTGGAGGATGGGACGCTCGCCATCCGCGCCGTGCCCAACCCGAACAAGTTCGGCCTGAACACCTCGGCGCTCATCGGCATAGACGTGCAGCCCGACCAGCTTGAGGACACGGCGAAGTCGCTCGAGGATAGGGAAGAGGTGCAGTACCTGGCCGTCTCCACTGGGCGCTACGACCTTATCTGCTTTGTCCTTGTGCACACGCTGGAGGACCTGCGCACCTTCCTGGAGAGCTATCTTTCCAAGGTGCCGGGCATCCGAAAGACGGAGACGCTTGTGGTGCTTGACGTAAAGAAGCGCGGGTCAGGCAGGATCGGGTAGCGCGTTCCTGGGGCATTTCCAGCGCTGCGCCATCGCCTGTTTGGCACGTCCAAGGGCGCATGCTATAATGCCTTCGAAAATAAAAACATAGAAGAAAGTAAAAGGTGCGGGGTCGTTGGATAAGGAAAAGAAGACAGCAGTCATCTCCCAGTTCCAGAAGCAGGCGAAGGATACGGGTTCTACAGAGGTTCAGGTCGCGTTACTGACGCACCGGATCAATCAGATCACCGAGCACCTCCGCGACCACAAGAAGGACCAGATCTCCAGACGCGGTCTCTTCACGCTTGTGGGACAGCGCCGTCGGTTGCTGAGCTATCTCCACCGAAGCGATGTAGATAAGTATCGGTCGGTAGTGCAGCAGTTGGGCCTTCGGAAGTAGACAAAGACCTCGCCATCGCGCGAGGTCTTTCGCTTTCTCCCACCGTCCTCTCCCCCTCGGCTCCCCGCACAAGAAAGGTTTTGCCCAATGTCTCGTGTTTTTGAACGTGAAATCGCAGGTAAGATTCTCCAGATCGAATCAGGCTCTCTTGCAGGCCAGGCCAACGGCGCAGTGACCGTCCGCTACGGCGATACCATCCTCCTGGTCACCGCAGTCGCCTCCGTCCAGCCGCGCCCCGGGATAGACTTCCTCCCGCTGACGGTGGACTATGAAGAGCGCCTCTACGCCGCCGGGAAGATCCCCGGCAGCTTCTTCCGCCGGGAGGGCCGCCCCACCCAAGACGCCATCCTGACGATGCGCTTGGTGGACCGCCCGCTCCGCCCACTCTTCCCCAAGGGCCTGCGGAACGATGTCCAGATCATCATCACCACCCTCTCCGCCGACCAGGAGAACGACCCGGACATCCTGGCGATCATCGGCGCCTCGGCCGCGCTCTCCATCTCGGACATCCCGTTCCACGGGCCCGTGAGCGGCGTGCGCATCGGCTATGTGAACCACCAGCTTGTGGTGAACCCCACCTACCAGCAGCTGGAGAACAGCCTGCTGGACATCGTGGTGGCCGGGACCAAGGACGCCATTGTGATGGTGGAGGCCGGGGCGAAGGAGGTCTCCGAGGAGATCCTGCTCCAGGCTCTGAAGATGGCCCAGATCGTGAACAAGGAAATCATCGAGCTCATCGAAGAGATGTCCAAGGCGATCGGCAGGGCCAAGTTCGCCTTTGGGGAAGAAAAGACCGCTCCCGAAGAGCTCCAGCGCATGGTGGCGGGGCACTTCGGCAACCGGCTGGACACCTTCATGTTCAAGCCGGTGACCAAGCAGGAGGAGATGCGGGGCCTGGCTGATCTGAAGGCCGATATCAAGGCCAAGATCGGCGACCAGTTCCCGTCGGAGCTGATTGACGAGGCCGTAGACGAGCAAGAAAAGACGGCGGTCCGCCGCTCCATCCTGGAGCGCGGCCTCCGGCCCGACGGCCGGAACACCAAGGAGATACGGCCCATCTCCTGCAAGGTGGGGCTCCTGCCGCGCACCCACGGCTCCGGACTCTTCAGCCGGGGCCAGACGCAGGTGCTGACCATCACCACGCTCGGCTCCATCGGCGAGAAGCAGAAGCTGGACAGCATCGGCGTGGAGGAGGAGAAGCGCTACCTCCACCATTACAACATGCCGCCCTTTTCGACTGGTGAGGCGAAGCGCATCGGCGGCTCCGGCCGCCGCGAGATCGGCCACGGGGCGCTGGCCGAGCGCGCCCTGCTGGCGGTGATCCCGAACGAAGAGGAGTTTCCCTACACCATCCGCCTCGTCTCCGAGGTGCTCAGCTCCAACGGCAGCACCTCCATGGCGAGCGTCTGCGGCAGCACCCTTTCCTTGATGGACGCCGGCGTGCCCATCAAGGCGCCTGTGGCGGGCATCGCCATGGGGCTCATCAAGGAGGGCGAGAAGTACAAGGTGCTGACGGACATCCAGGGCATCGAAGACCACCTGGGCGATATGGACTTCAAGGTGGCCGGCACGGCCAAGGGCGTCACGGCGCTGCAGATGGATATCAAGATCAAGGGCCTGACCATGGGCATCATGACGGAGGCTCTGGCCCAGGCCCATGAGGCCCGGATGTTCATCCTGGGCAAGATGCATGAGGCCATCGCCCAGCCGCGCACGGAGATGAGCAAGTACGCGCCGCGCATGACGCGCATCAGCATCAACCCGGAGAAGATCGGCGCGGTCATCGGCCCAGGCGGCAAGATGATCCGCTCCATCATCGAGCAGACGGGCGCATCCGTGGACATCGAGGACGACGGCACCGTCTTCATCGGCTCGCCGACGGAAGAGGGGACGCGCAAGGCCATCGAGATCATCCAAGGGCTCACCCGCGAGGTGGAGGTCGGCACGATCTACACCGGCAAGGTGACGCGCATCATGACCTTCGGCGCATTCGTGGAGATCCTGCCCGGCAAGGAGGGCTTGGTCCACGTGAGCGAGCTTTCCACCGAGCGGGTCAACCGCGTGGAAGATGTGGTGAAGGTGGGCGACGAGATCACGGTGATGGTGACGGAGATTGACCGGATGGGGCGCATCAACCTATCGAAGCGCGCCCTTTCAGAAGGCCTCCAAAGCTCCGGCGCGCGCGTGAGCGACGGCGGCCCCCGCGAGGATCGCGGCCCGCGGGAAGACCGCGGGCCCAGGCCCTACGGTGACCGCGGCCCGCGCCCCTACGGGGATCGCGGCCCCCGCGGCCCGCCGCGCGGCGATGGCGGCGGCAGGCCTCCCTTCCGCGATAGAGGCCCCCGCTAAAGAGAGTGCAAAAAGGCCCCCGGTTCTCGGGGGCCTTTTCTTTGGCTGCGGATCCTGAGGCTAGAGGCCGCAGGTGAACGGTATTTCGATGAGCCGCGTATCGGCCGGGGCATCCTCGGCGCGCTCGAGGTCGCGGTCAAAGAGGCGCGTGAGGGAGTTGCCCGCCAGGTCTTCCAGTCGTGGGTCTACCACAAGCGTGTAGCGGCCTTTTGCCCATGGACGTTCCGGCTCAAAGCGCCAGGACTGTTCGCGCGGGCCGATGGCGCTGTGACCGGGGAGGCTCTTCCCGGCGCCATCGCGCACCCAGAGGCAGTGCTGAAGGAGGGCGTGGTCGAGCGGGCGATCGAAGTCCACGACGAGGGCTTCCTTGGAACCGGCCTTTGGCGGGCGGATGCGCCAGGCCTTGGGGTCAACACGGAGGCGAAGGGCCGCGCCCACGGCGTAGCCTCGCTCCGCCGCCGCCTGGAGAGGCATGCCGGAGGCATCCCGGAAGGATGTGTCTATAGCCAATGTGATGGGAACGCCTTCGATTAATGGGTAGCCCGACTCTTCATGCGGGGCGAGGCCGCGCTTGATGCGGCCGGGGTCCAGGAGGAGGGTGAGGCGGCGGCGCTCAGGGTCCCATAGCTCGTCCATGACGACAAAGACGTCTTCCAGCGTCGTCCCGGTGTCCGCGCGGCGGACATGGACGGAGCGGAGGGCCTTCCCCTCGCTCATAGGGTTAGAGAAGTGGATATAGAACTTAAGCAGGTTAAAGGGCACTTCTTCAGCGGTGGGGTAGATGGCAAGAACACGGGTTGTGGGCGCGCCGCTGGGGGCTGGACGCCGGATGCGCCACTCTTCAAAGCCGGGGCCGCTTTCCCGGCGGACGAGGAGGGAGTAGCTCAGGCCATCCAGGAAGGGGAAGCGCGGGGTGAAGCGCAGGCTATCGCCGATGATGGCGAAGCGGCCCGCGAGGGGCTGGAGGGAGCCGAAGGATGCCATGGCGGCGACGAGTTCAGAGGGCAGGATGGCGAGGCGATGGCTCAGGTCATCGTCGCCGCCGCGCTGGAAGGCGCGCAGCTCCTCGGCCGTCCAGCCGCGCACCTCAAGAGAGACGAGGCCTTCGCGCTCCGACCAGGCTAGCTGAAGGGCGCGCGGCTCGCTCAAAGGTCTGCGGCGCGGTAGGTGCGCAGGTGGATGCTTCCGGAGGCCTCCTGCTGCAGCATCACCACATGCCCGGAATCCAGGTTCGCCATGCGGGTGACGCCCTGATGCGGCAGGTCCTTGCGCGGCACGCCCAGGGGCTCCTTGGGCTGGGTGAGCGCCTCCTGGCGCTCCACGTCCTTGCCCGCGATCTTCATGAGCGGGTGGCGGGCGTTGGAGACGAGGAGGAACTCTTCGCCGTTCAGCTTGTAGGAGACCATATCGAGCGGGGTGTTGCGCGCGCCGAGCTCGGCCACGGTCTTGCCCTTGATCTGCGCCCCGGGTGCGACGTCCTTCACCGGGATGTGGACGATGGGCGTGCAGGTGTAGCTGGCGAGGATGCTCTTGTTCCCGGCGAAGGGGACAAAGTTGCGGATGGGCGAAGCCGTCTCATACTTGCCGTGGGAGACGTGAAAGATTTCAACGGTGTGCATCTCCGTCTTGCCGCTGAAGGGGAAGGGGATGCGGCGGAGGGCGGAGGTGAACTCCTCATTGCAAGCCCCTGCCACGATGAGGACGCCATCCACATAGGCCAGGTCGGTCACGGTGACGGTGCGGAGCTTTTCCCGCGCCAGCCGCAGGTTGCCTCCCGGTAGGACCCGCAACTCGCCCTCCTTGCTGGAATCGGGCACGACGCGGCCATCCAAGCGAGGGTCGTCTTCCGAAGGGGCCTTTTCCACTGCCGTTTGCGCGAAGGGGATGCTTTCGAAGCTGACGGCGGAGAGGGCGCCGTTGGCGGTGAGCTTTACCAGGACGGGGATGGCGGAAGCGCCGCTCCCTCGCATGACAGAGAGGTAGAGGTTCTGGGAGGCCTTGTGGACGGCCACGTCACGGATGGTGAGGTCGTCCCGGGAGCAGCCGAGGTAAGCGGCCAGCCGGGTATCGAGATTCTCCACGTTGACGGGGCGGGTGAAATGGGCGACATCCGTATCGCGAACATCGAAGGCGAAGATCTTCGCGCCGGAGTTATCAGCCGCGAAGAGGATGCTTTCCGGGCCGAAGGCGATGGGGCCGATGGACCTGATCTCCGGCTTGCCTGTGTGTAATCCGTATTTTCCCGTGCTGACCGCGGAACTCATAGGGGCCTCCTCCGCCGTGGCTGTGGTGATGCTCAGGGGTACAGTAGCACCTTCGTCAACCCCCTTTCGATCCCTTTTCTTGCGCTATAATGTTCTCTCGATTCGCATAAGGAATGCTCCCCATGTCCCCGGTCACTGTCATCGTCAACGGCGCTCTCGGCAAGATGGGTCAGACCATGTGCGCCGGCCTCGGCAAAGGGCCTGACACCGCCGTTGTCGGCGGGGCTGACGTCATGGCCAAGAGCGAGCGGGTCATGATCCCCGGCCTTCCCGGCGAGCTGCCTCTGGCCCGCTCCGTGGACGAGCTGCTGGGGAAGGTGAAGGCCTCCGTGCTGGTGGACTTCTCCACCGCCGATGCGGTGCTTCCCGCCGTGCGCGCCGCCGCGCAAAAGGGTGTTTCCTTCGTGGTGGGCACCACGGGGCTCTCCGATGCGACGCTGAAAGAGCTGGAGGCCATCTCGGCAAAGCACAAGGTGGGCGGCATGGCCGCCTCCAACTTCGCCTTGGGCGCGGTGGTCATGATGCACCTGGCCCAGCTTGCCGCCAAGCACTTCGACTATGCCGAGATCATCGAGACGCACCACGAGACGAAGATTGACGCGCCGTCCGGGACGGCGAAGACGACGGCGGAGATGATGTCGCGCGCCAGGGGCAAGCCGTTCAAGCGCAATACGCCGGAGAAAGTGGCGATCCAGCACACCCGCGACGGCCAGCTGGACGGCGTCACGATCCACAGCGTGCGCCTGCCGGGGACGATGGCCCACCAGGAGGTCATCTTCGGCCACCTGGGACAGACGCTCTCCATCCGCCACGATACCATCAACCGCGATTGCTACGTGCCCGGTGTTCTGCTGGCCGTGAAGCACGTCGCCGCCAACAAAGGCTTCCTATTCGGCTTGGACCGCCTGCTCGGTCTCTAGGAGTTTGCGATGAGTGTTGTCGTTTCCCTGGTCGGCGCTACGGGCGCAGTCGGCGCGCAGTTCCTCAAGGTTCTGGAGCAGCGCAAGTTTCCCATGCGGAAGCTGCGGCTCTACGCCACACAGCGCTCGGCGGGCAAAAAGCTGCGTTTCCGGGGTGAGGAGATCACCGTTGAGGAGACGGACCCCGCCAAGGCCTTCCTGGGCGCGGACATCGCCTTCATCTCGGCCACCACGGCCGCCTCTGTGGATTACTGCCCCGCAGCCGCGCGGGTGGGCGCAGTGGCGATTGACGATAGCTCGGCCTTCCGCCTCGACCCCAAGGTGCCGCTGGTGGTGCCGGAGATCAACGCAAGCGAGCTGCAGAACCACCACGGCATCGTCTCCACGCCCAACTGCACCACCGTGCCGCTGGCGATGGTGCTCCACGCCCTGCGCCAGGCAAGCCCCATCAAGCGCATCGTGGTGGACACCTACCAGGCCGTCTCCGGCACGGGCTCGGCCGCCGTGCGCGAGCTGACGGACCAGACGCGCGCTGCCCTTGCCGGCGGGAAGATCGAAACGTCGGTCTACCCGCACCAGATCGCCTTCAACCTCATCCCCCAGGTGGACACCTTCCGGGACGACGGCTACACCAAGGAAGAGTGGAAGATGCAGGAAGAGACGCGGAAGATCCTGGGCCTGCCCGGACTGCCCTTCTCCGCCACCTGCGTCCGCGTGCCCGTCTACCAGGCACACAGCATGGCCGTCCACATTGACTTCGAGCGCCCCGTGGAGCCGAAGCAGGCGCGGGTCCTCCTTTCGGAGATGCCCGGCGTGAAGCTGGCGGACGACCCGGTAAAGGGCCTCTACCCTCTGCCCATCCAGGCGGCGGAGACGGACGATGTGTACGTGGGGCGCATCCGCAAGGACAGCTCCAACCCCACGGGGCTTGCGCTTTGGCTGGCAACTGATAACCTTCGCAAAGGCGCGGCGCTGAACGCTGTGCAGATCGCCGAAGAGCTGGTGCGCCGCAATCTCCTCGGCAAGCGATAGGGGTTCGGAGCCTCCATGCGCGAGATAGGCCGCCTGATCACCGCGATGGTGACGCCCTTCGATAGGAAGGGGCAGGTGGACTACGCCCAAGCGAAGCGGCTGGCGAAGGCCCTCATCGCCGCCGGGAGCGACGGCCTGGTGGTCTCCGGCACCACGGGCGAATCGCCCACGCTCTCCAAGGACGAGAAGCTGAAGCTCTTTGCCGCCGTGCGCCAGGCCATCGGCAAGAAGGCCGCGCTCATCGCGGGCACGGGCTCCAACAATACTCAAGAGAGCATCGAGTTCACGCGCAAGGTGGAGAAGCAGGGCGCGGCCGATGCGGTCTTGCTCGTCGTCCCCTACTACAACAGGACGACGCAGGACGGTCTCTACGCCCACTTCAAGGCCATAGCGGAGAGCACCAAGCTCCCCTGCATCCTCTATAACGTGCCCACTCGCACCGTCACCAACATGGCGCCGGAGACAACGATACGCCTGAGCGCCATCCCCAATATCATCGGCGTCAAAGAGGCCGCTCCCGATGTCAAGCAGGCCGAGGCGATCATCAAGGGCGTCACCCGCAAGGACTTCCGCGTCTGGAGCGGCGACGACGGAAACACCCACGCCATCGTCGCGGCGGGCGGCTACGGCGTCATTGCCGTCGCCTCGCACCTGGCGGGCAGGCAGATGAAGGAGATGATCGAGCGGGATGCGAAGGGCGATAATGCCGGCGCCCAGGCGATCCACGACCGCCTATCGCCGATCTTCAAGGACCTCTACGTGGTCCCGAATCCCATCCCCATCAAGTACGCGCTGAACTACCTGGGCTTCAGCGTTGGCGGGCTGCGGCTGCCGCTCGTTGCGATAGACGAGAAGAGCGCGGCAACGGTGCGCGCGGCCCTGGCGAAGGTGACGATAGACCTGCCGGTGAAGAAGAAGGCCTAGCGGAGCTTCTGCTTTCCCTTCACCGTCACCAGCGGCGCGACTTCGATAGTTTCCTCGCGGCGCGGGCCGATGGAGATGAGCTTCATGGGCACGCCCACGAGCGCTTCCAGGCGCTTCACGTAGGCCTTGGCGTTCTTGGGCAGCTTCTTGAACTCCCGCAGGTGGGAGGTCGGCTCCATCCAGCCGGGCAGCTCTTCATAGACGGGTTTGCAGAGGCGCAGGTGGTGCTGGTTCGCCGGGAAGTGCGGGACCTTCTTGCCCTCCATCGTGTAGCCCACGCAGACCTTCACGGAGGTGAAATCGTCCAGGACGTCCAGGCGGGTGATGGCCCCGGCGGTCATGCCGTTGACGCGTGCGCTGTACTTCCCGGCCACGGCATCGAACCAGCCGCAGCGGCGCGGGCGGCCCGTCGTCGTGCCGAACTCGTGGGCGCGCTCGCGGATGCGGTTGCCCGTGGCGTCCAGCAGCTCTGTGGGGAATGGCCCGGTGCCCACGCGCGTGGTATAGGCCTTGAAGATGCCGAGGACGCATTCGATGGCGCGCGGGCGCAGGCCCGCGCCGGGGTAGACGCCGGCGGCGATGGTGGACGATGAGGTGACGAAGGGGTAGGTGCCGAACTCCACATCCAGCAAGGCGCCCTGAGCGCCTTCAAAGATGACGGTCTTGCCCTTGTCCAGGGCATCGTTGATCAGGTCTTCCGTGGGGCAGATGTACTTCTCCAGCCGCCGGCCTAACGTGCGGCACCAGGAGTAGAGGGCCTCGTAGGAGACGGGCTTTTCGCCGAAGTGCCGGAGCTGCGTGTTCTTGGCCTCCACCGCCTGACCCAGCCGGGAGGCGAGCTGGTCGGCGTCCAGGAGGTCGCCGACGCGGATGCCGATGCGCCCCACCTTGTCCTGGTACATGGGGCCGATGCCGCGCTTGGTGGTGCCGATGGCCTCATCGCCGCGGGCCTTCTCTTCCAAGCCGTCCAGCTGGATGTGGTAGGGGAGCACCACGTGGGCCTTATCGCTGATGCGGAGGCGGCTCATGGCAATGCCGCTCTTCTCCAGGCTCTCCACCTCTTTGCTCAGCGATTCCAAGTTCACGGCCACGCCGTTGGCGATGACGCAGGTGACGCCCTTGGTGAAGATGCCGGAAGGCACAAGGTGCAGGCCGAACTTGCCGTGGTCGTTGATGACGGTATGCCCGGCGTTATCGCCCCCGGCGTAACGGACGACCATGGAGGCCTGCCGGGCCACCATGTCTACGATCTTGCCTTTTCCTTCATCGCCCCAGTGGGCGCCGACGACGACTATTGCAGGCATGCGTTCACCACGGTCAACGTTCGATGGGCAGGCGAAAGTATATCAAAGGGGCGCGTGGGCTGAAAGGTGCGACACACCCAAAATCCAGGTTCGCGGGGCGGTTACGTGGTCTTGGAGCGGAGGACGGCGGGAGTCGTCGGCCAATCGCTGCCGCCGCGCGGCTCCAGCGAGACGATGTAGGTGTAGTAGGGGGCGGCCGTGTAGGGCATCTGGAAGGGCCAGGCGGCATAGCCGTCCGCGATGGTGCGGAAGGTACCCAAGCTCACAACCTTGCGCTCGGAGGTGACCAGCCAGAGCTGGTAGGTGTAGCCGTCCTGCGGGGGCTTGAGGCCGGTCACCATCATCATGGCGCGGAGGGTGGAATCGTCCAGGAAGAGGCTGGCCTTGATGGTGGGCGAACCGTCCGTGCCGTCAAAGCGGACGGCCCTGATCTCCGGCGCGGTGGCGAAGGCGAGGGCGTCCCACTGCCGCCGCACGATACTGGCGAGCTGGGCATTCTCTTCCTTGACGCCGCTGACGCTCGTGGAAACGGTCGCATTCTGGGCTTCCAGGTCCTCCACTCGGGCGGTCATCTCCAAATTCTCGCTGGAGAGGTCGTTCAGGCGGACCGTCTGGGTGATGCTCCAGGCGATGAGGAAGACGATGGCGGCGACGATGGCCGTCCCGAAGACGAAGGGGCGGTTGCCAAAGAGGCCGAACCAACCTGAGCCTTTGTTGCCGCCGCCGCTGCCCTCGGCCTGCGCGACCACGGGCTCGGCCTCTTCGGCCTCGAACTCGTCCACGCGCGCCATCAGCCGTCCTTTGAGCGCGGGCGGCGGCTCGGTAAGCTTCACGGCCTCAGGCAGGCGGCTCACGATAGCCCGGTCCTGCTCCAGGGATAAACGGCAAGCAAGGCACCCCCTCCAGGTGCTCTTCAATTGTCGCCTTCTCCGCCTCATCCAGCGCCCCAAGGGCGTAGGAGGCGGAGATCTCAACAGCCTCGTCGCACGTGATAGCCATATGTATTTCTATACCGCCAACAGGTCCCGCATCTTCTGCAGTCCAAGTCGCATGCGCGTCTTGATGGTTCCGAGGGGCGTCGCCAGCACGTTCGAGATTTCGGATTGGGTCAAGGCCTGGAAATAAGCCATGGTGATGACCTGGCGCTGCGCCGGGGGGAGCTTGCTCATGGCCTGGACGATGGCCTCCCGGTCCAGCTTGGCAAAGACCTCGTCTGTGACCTCTTCTTCGTTTCCTTTCGGCTCGTGCGTCAGGTCCTCTATGGGCACGGTGGGTAGCTTGGCCCGGCGACGCCGCCTTCGCAGCTCGTCTATGCAGCGGTTGTGCGCGATACTCATCAGCCACGAAGAGAAGGCCCCCCGGTCGTTTTTGTACGACCCTCCTCGCGACCACACGGTCATGAAAACGTCTTGCACGATCTCTTCCGCCAGGCTCTGGTTCTCCACCATGCGCAGGGAGAGGGAGAAGACCTGCCGCACGAAGCGGTCATAGAGAGCCGAAAGAGCCTCTCGATCCTTCCGCAATATGAAGCCGAGGAGTTCGTTGTCGCTCAGCTGGGTGTAGTCTCGCGGGGCCGGCTTCATTGCCGCCTCCCTTTCCCGGAGTCCCATATTGATACTACGCAGGCATTGTACCGCCGGATTGATGCCGCTGCGGCAACGCGCAATGATTATACATAACTCTTTTCAACAGATTTGGGCTGTGCCGTTTTGTTTGACGGAAAGTGTATGAAAACGGTACAATTTTCCAGATTTGCTCGTAGGAAGGCCCCCCTGCGCCGTGATCTTTGACACCCACGTCCACACCGTTAAAGGCGGTCCCGATAGTAATCTCTCTCCAGAAGAGCTGGTGACAGAGGCGCGTCGCCTTGGCCTTGGCGGGGTCTGCCTCACGGAGCACGGCGGCGGTTGGGATAAGTGGGACTTCCAACGCTTCGCCGCCCAGCACCCGGACCTGTTGCTTATCCGCGCCCTTGAAGTGGACACGGATATGGGCCACATCATCGTCTATGGGCTGGATAGCTATATCAGCGGCATCCATCGCATCGAGCACCTGCGGAAGGTGGTCCAGGAGATCGGCGGCTTTATGGTGGCTGTCCACCCATTCCGCCGCTTCTTTGAGAAGCCGCCGTTGAACAAGTCGCTCCTCTTCAAGTACCCCGTTCCACTTGAGGATGCCGTCCAGCACCGCGTCTTCAGCCTAACGGACGCCGTGGAGATCGTGAACGGGGCCTGCACGCTGAAGGAGAACGATTTTGCCCTACAGACAGCGAATAAGCTGGGCAAGCCGACCCTGGGGGGCAGCGACGCCCACTCCACCCACGGCTTCGCTAGCGGCGCTACCGTCTTCGAACGGGATATCCGCTCCCAGGAAGAGTTCATCCACGAGCTGAAGGCCGGACGCTTTCACGCCACCGACGGCCTCTTGAACGGCCACACCAAGCCCTTTGGCCCCTCGGCCAACTAGAGCGCCGTTGGCCCTCCAGTGACGCCACCCGCCGCCTCAGGCCACCCTTCCGTCCCAGACATCACCTGGGTCTCCCTTGACCTGGAGACCACGGGTCTGAGCGTTGAGACCGATGAGATCATCGAAGTGGGGGCGGTGAAGTACCACGGCGATAGGCGCGTGGAGTCCCTGAGCCAGCTGGTCAACCCCAAGCGCCCCCTCACGCAGTTCATCCAATCCCTCACGGGCATCACGGATGCCGAACTCTCTACCGCGCCGGCCTTTAGCGAAGTGGCGCCGAAGCTTGTGGCCTTTGTTGGCGTGAGCCCCGTCATCGGCCACAACATCCCCTTCGATCTGGGCTTTCTCCAACGGAAGGGCGTCCGCTTCGCCAGCCCCACCTACGATACGTGGGACCTGGCTTCCGCCTTCTTGCCGCGCCTTGGCGGCTACACCCTCACGGGCATCGCGCGGCACTTCGGCATCACACACCAGCATGCCCACCGCGCCGTCCATGACGCCGAGACGACGATGGGAATCTTCCTCCGCCTTATCCAGCTCCTTCGCAGCCTGCCGTCTGATGTGCAAGCGGAAATCATGCGCATAGCCGAACGGAGCGATTGGCCTCTCCGCCTCCTCTTCCGGGACGTCTTTGGCCCGGGCTATCGCCCCGTCTACGCGAGCGAGCCCGGCTTTGAGGGGCTTGTGGTGGGCGATATGAAGGCCCGGCTCGCCGTGGAGGAGACGGCCCCCGCGCCCAAGTCCGGCATGGCCTTTGACCCTGAAGCGGTGGCAAACCTCCTTGCCACCGATGGCCCCCTGGCACGCACCATCGCGCAGTACGAGGCGCGCCCCCAGCAGGTGGCGATGGCGAAGGCCGCGGGCAAGGCCCTTGCCGAAAATGGGAGGCTCATCGTGGAGGCGGGCACCGGCACGGGAAAGTCCATCGCCTATCTTCTGCCTTCCGCCGTCTTCTCCCTGCGGACCGGCCAACCGGTGGTCGTCTCCACCAACACCATCAACCTTCAGGAGCAGCTGCTCTTCAAGGACATCCCCGGCACCTTGGAGGCCTTGACCGTCTCTGGGGAGCCGAATGTGGACAGCTTCCGCGTCGCCCTGCTGAAGGGCCGTTCCAACTACATCTGCATGCGCCGCTGGGCCGGGCTCAAGCAATCGCCGAACCTCTCCGCTGTGGAGGCGCGCATCCTGGTGAAGCTCCTCATCTGGCTCCGGGAGACGGCTGATGGCGATAAGGGCGAGATCAACCTCACGCCGCAGGAACAGCCCGTCTGGAGCCGCCTCTCCGCCGAGAGCTTTGATGGCGGCACGGGGCCCTGCCCCTTCGTGAAGCGCGGCCTCTGCTTCTACGATGCCGCGCGCCGTCGCGCCGAGCAGGCCAACCTCATCGTGGTCAACCATGCCCTCCTCGCCCTCGATGCCGTCCACGAAGGGCTCCTGCCCCATTCCACCCGCCTCATCATTGACGAAGCGCACAATCTGGAAGAGGTCGTCACCGACCAGTGGGGCTTGGAGATTGATGAAGGCACCATCGCCGACCTCGTCGAAGAGATCATCGGCAGCTCCGCGCCCCAGCGTGACAAAGGGCCGGGCCTCCTTGCGCCCGTTCTGGCCCTCACGCGCGGGCTTCTGGGCGCGAGCGAGAAGGGGAAGGAGCTGAAGCTCCTGCTGGAAGAGGTGCAGACGGACGCCCTTCAGTGTCAGGGCAAGGTCACGGGACTCTTCCGCCTCATCAGCGCCTTCTCCCTCCACCAGGCGGAAAGGAGCACCTACGATGCCGCCGTGCGCCTCACCAAGGCGGCCCGAGGCAGGCCGGAATGGGCGAAGATCGAGATCGCGTGGGAGGATGTGAACATCCTGCTGGAAAAGATGATGAAGGGCCTGGAGCGGCTCGACTCCATGGTGGGACGCTTGGCCCTTGGCGAGCTGACGAACCGCGATGAGTTCCGGCTGGAGCTGCTGACGGTGGTGAACGGCCTGCGCCAGGTGAAAGAGAGCCTCGCGAACGCCGTCGTCCAGCCGCGCGCGAGCCAAGTCTACTGGGTGGTGGTCAACTCCAAGGATGGCAACGTCGCAATCCACAGCGCGCCGCTCCACGTGGGGGCGGAGCTGAACGAGCGGCTCTTTGACGATAAGGAGACCCTTGTCCTCACCAGCGCCACCCTGGCCGTGGGCGGCAAGATGGCCTATGTGAAGGGCCGCTTGGGCCTGGACGATGCCGACGAGTTGACGCTGGGCTCGCCCTTCGATTATCCCAAGCTCGCCTTGGCCTACACGCCCGATGACGTGCCGGAGCCCTCCCAGCCGGGCTACCAGGCCGCCCTGGAAAAGGTCATCGCGGAGGTCGCCCGCGCCGCCAAGGGCCGCACGATGGTGCTCTTCACCAGCTGGGCGCCGCTCCGCGCCGCCCGCTCGCGCCTGCCCGCCGCCCTCGCCGCCGATGGCGTCACCGTCATCGCCCAGGGGGCCGATGGCTCGCCTCGCCAGCTCACCGAGCAGTTCAAGACCACTTCCAAGTGCCTCCTCCTAGCCACCGGCAGCTTTTGGGAGGGCGTGGACATCGCCGGCGATGCCTTGAGCGTTCTCGTTATAGCCCGCCTCCCGTTCAACGTGCCCACGGACCCGGTCTTCGCCGCCCGCTCCGAGCAGTTCGAAGATGCCTTCAGCCAGTACGCCGTGCCCCAGGCCGTCCTGCGCTTCAAGCAGGGCTTTGGGCGGCTCATCCGCCGCAAGACGGATCGGGGGGTCCTTGTTGTGCTGGACAAGCGTATCCTCAATGCGCGCTACGGCGCGGCCTTCTTCGGCTCCATCCCGCCCTGCACGCGAAAGTCCGGCCCTTCGGCCAATCTGCCCGCTGAGATCGTCGGCTGGCTTGGCCGGACCCAAGGGTAACCTGCGGAGGCTGGCCTGTGGTCAGCCCAAGGGAGAGCGATGCGCCTCACCGCAAACGGCCCCTTCAATCTCCAGCACACGTTGGAATCGGGCCAGGCCTTCCGCTGGCGGCGCGAGGGCGAGGCGTACGAGGGCATCGTCCAAGGGATACTCTTCCGCGTCCGCCAGGCCGGCCCCCAGGCCGTCGATTTCACCTCCGCGCCCCTAGCCGAGGCGGTTGCCGCGCCGGTCCTCCGCAGCTACCTCCGCCTTGACGATGACCTCCCCGCCGTCTACCGCCGCATCCGCAAGGATGCGCGGATGGTCCGCGCCACGCGCCTCTATCCCGGCATGCGGCTGATCCGGCAGGAGCCGTGGGAGTGTCTGGTGACCTTCGTCGTCTCCCAGAACTCCAACATCCCGCGCATCACCAAGAACATCAACGCCATCTGCGAGGGCTATGGGACGCTGGTCGAGACGCCGGAAGGCCCGTTCCGGCGCTTCCCCACGGTGGAGGAGCTGGCGCAGGCCACCCAGGCGGAGCTGGCGAAGCTGGGGCTGGGCTACCGCGACGTGCACCTGGTGAAGATGACGCGGCAAGTGATCAAGCGGCGCATCAACCTGCTGGGCCTCCGCAAGAAGCCCTACGCCCAGGCCAAGGCCACCCTGGAGCGGCTTCGCGGCGTGGGCCCCAAAGTCGCCGATTGCGTGCTGGCCTTTTCGCTGGATAAGGGGCAGGCCTTCCCCGTGGACGTCCACATCCGGCGCGCCGTGAAGCGCTGGTACCTGCCGGGGGGAAAGGTGACGGACAAGGTGGTGCGGGAGTGGGCCGCGAGCTACTTCGGCAAGGATGCCGCCTACGCCCAGCAATATCTCTTCCACCGCCAGCGGCAATCAGGGAAGACGCCGATTCGCAAGGCCAAGGCCGCGAAGGGCTAGCCCTGCTCCCCGAACTGGCGGTCCCGCTCGGAGCATGGGTTGCAGACGAAGGAGATGCCGCAGCACTGTACCATCGCCACCACCTTGCTGCAGGCCGATTCCGGCGCTCCCTGCTCCCAGGCGATGTGCACCGGCTTGGTGCAGACCCGGCAGGTGGAGTCCATATCGTCATAGATGGGCTTCCGGCAGACGTGGCAGATAGGCGTTGAGCCCTTCTTAGCCGCAGGCGATTTCAGCGTCGTTATCGGCACCGGCTTCATCTGAGTCATGGCCTACTCCTCTTCGTCCTGGAGCTCTTGAGCAGCCTTCAGTGCGGTCGCCATGAAGGACTCAATATCGTCAGGGCTGAACGTGATGCTGAGCACATAGCTGTTTCCTGAGACTGCGCTGCGAGTCCTCTTGAAGATATCGCTGAGGGCCTTGATGATTCCCTCCATATCGTCGTCTTCGTCCTCAGACAGGCTGGCTAGGGCCTGAGCCGCACCCACAACTGTCCTGAGATCATCCGCTTGTTTCCTGCTCGGCAGGTCCACCCGTACCTTCACAACGAAATCTCTGCGCGCCTTCTCAAATTGAAGCGTGAGAGCTTGGATCTTCCGAAACGCTGCGGGGACATCCTGCGCATCCTGGTCCTCTTCTCCTATCAGGTCGCCTATTGCGGTGGCGCTGACCTTTGCGAGCGCCGTATCCCGCTGGTCGTGGTAGCGCACCAGCGGGCCGCGCAAACCGCTCTTTTCGCCCTTGAAGATATCAATGACGGAGACGATGACTTCGGGCGTCCCAGTTGCGTAAAGGCCATCGCTCAGAAAGGCGATCGAGAGGGGGTCGCCGCCGCTTACGGCCTGGTAGACCTCCACACCCTTGTACGAAACAGCCTTCGGCGCGGCGCCGTCCGGTCCCACGAAGCATTTGAGCACCCGTGATTTTTCGTAGGACCCTTCGGTGATGATTGCTCCAGAGTCGCCCTCTTCCAGGGGATTCCCATTGCTGTCCAAGATTCCTGCAAGCCGGTCGCCCTTGAAGGAGCCGAAGGCGACGATGAACTTCGGCCTGAGATTGAAGGCGCACGTCGCCTCCGCGCCCGTTAGGCTAAGGACACCGCTGACTTCTTCGCCTGCCAGTTCTGTGATGCGCTCCAAGAGTCCTTTTACCTGGGGGCCGTTGAAGAGCTTCTCCATGCGCGCGCTGGCGACCACCGTCACCCCAGGGGGGATGAGATTCAGCGACTCATGGTTAACCGCCTTCGTGCCCTCGTCCCTGCCTGCAGGGCCGCACGCGCTGAACAGGAGCGGAACGAGAAGGAGAACCGCCCCCGCCGATCCAAGCCTGCGCATCGTCATGCTCACCCTCGCGTCAGCGTTCTCTGCGGCCCGCCCAGCGTCTGGAGGCACGGGTTGCAGGTGAAAAAGAGGCCCAGGCTCTCTTCGTCCAGGTCAAAGCGGCCGCAGTCCTTGATGGGCTTCCGGGTATCCCACGTCAGGTGGAAGTTGCGCCCGCAGAAGGCGCAGTTCGCCACGTAGTCCGTCTCCATCGAGTCGCCGCAGACGCCGCATGCTTCAACCGTTGCTTCAACCATTGGGTTTCCCTTGCTTCTCAGATTCTACACGATGAGTCAGCCACGCCTTCACCATCGCCGCCTCCCCCGTCTTGTCCTTCACCAGGCTATCCAGCCGCGCCCGCTTCAGCATATGCAGCACCGCGCCGATGTCCGGGCCCTCCGCCACGCCCATCGCGATGAGCTCCTTACCGCCCAGCGCCGTCTCGATGGTCTTGAGGTGCTCGATATAGTCGTCCAGCCGCTTCCCCACGAGCGACCCGCCGAAGGCGGCCCTCGCCGCCGCCAGCGCCTCATCGCCCTTGCCGCTGAGCGCTTCAAAGATGTCGCTCGGGCGCGCCTCCAGCTTCCCAAGGGCGTCCGAAAGGAGCCGGATCTCCTGCGCCTGGCGCACGGCCTTCGCCATGGCGGCGGGCAGCTTGATCCGCCTGACGATCGCCTCGCCGTCCGTGGCGTCCAGCCGGAAGCAGAGGAGCGCCATGTAGACAGCCGGCGTCCCATCGCCCTCCAGGCGGGCGCGGCGGTAGGCCTCTTCCAGCCACTGGTCCCACACCAGCGCCGGGTGCAGCTCCCGCAGGATGGCGAAGCGGTGTCCCGCCGCCAGCGCCTTTTCCGGCGCATGCTCCTCCAGGATGCGGACGAACTCCTGGCGGATGCGGTCGCCCGAGATCGTCTTGAGCATGGAGGCCTGCTGGCGCATCAGTCGCGCCGTCTCCGGGTCAATGCCGAAGTCGTAGCGCGCCGTGTAGCGGATGGCCCGCAAGAGACGAGTCGCATCGTCAGTGAAGCTCTGATCGTGGATAACGTGAACGCGCCGAGCGTCAAGGTCCTTCCTCCCGGCCAGGGGGTCCAGGATGCGCCCGAAGTCCTTGGCGTTTATGGAGGCGGCGATGGCGTTGATGGTGAAGTCCCGGCGGCGCAGGTCCTCTTCGATGGTGCTGGGCGCGACCTCCGGCAGAGCGCCGGGCCGCGCGTACTTCTCCGTCCGCGCGATCGCCAGGTCCACATGGCCCCCATCGGCATAGACGGTGGCCGTGCCGAAGCGGTCGTGGCTCACTAGGCGTCCCCTAAGGCGTTGGGTCACCTGCCCCGCCACCTCTTGGGCGTTCCCCTCGATCGTCACGTCGAGATCGAAGTTCTCCCGCACCAGGAAGAGGTCGCGCACCACGCCGCCCACAAGGTAGGCCCTCAGGCCCTTCTCATCGGCGATGGCCGCGACCGCCCTCAGCAGCTTGAGCGATTGCGCGGGCAGCAAGTGCTCGATGAGGGGCTTGATGTTGGATTCGGCGGCGGCCTTTGGCATGGGCGGTCGGATTATACCAGTTTGACCCCGTTGGCCCCGGTGCTATCATTGCCTCCGCTATGGCGAATCGCTCCCTCCAAGACCTCGAAAACAGCCTCGACCTCTCCTTCAACGACCTTGCCCTGCTCCGGCAGGCCCTCGTCCACCGCTCCTACCTCCACGAATCGCCCGATGAGGCTTCGCTGAGCAACGAGCGCCTGGAGTTCCTGGGCGATGCCGTCCTCGGCGCCGCCATCGCCGAAACGCTCTACCGCCGCTTCCCGGACGTCCCGGAAGGCCGGCTCACCACCATGCGCGCCGATCTGGTGCGCTCCGCCACACTGGCGGAGATCGCCCAGCGCCTCAAGCTCGGCGAGCATCTCCTCCTCGGCAAGGGCGAAGAGCAGTCCGGCGGCCGCGCCAAGGAGCGCAATCTGGCCCGCACCTTCGAAGCCGTCCTCGGCGCCGTCTTCCTCGATCAGGGCTACGCCGTAGCGAGCGCGTGGGCCTTGGCCCTCTTTGAAGAGCGCCTGGCGGCCCTCTCCGATGCTCCTCCAAAGGACTTCAAGTCCCGACTGCAGGAAGAGGCCCAGGCCGAAGGCGGGCGCGCGCCCAAGTATCGTGTCATCCGCTCGGAAGGCCCCGACCACTTGAAGGACTTCGAGATCGAGGTCATTGTGGACGGCGAAGTCATGGGCCGGGGCCAGGGGCGCAGCAAGCGCGCCGCCCAGCAGGAGGCCGCCCGCCAGGCCCTGGTGAAGCTCCGCGGCGAATCCTAACAGTCTGCGTGTAAGGGCGACCTTGCATGGTCGCCCCAAAATCAATCAAATAATGGCGACCTGGAGCCTGCCCTGAGGCTCTGCGAAGGATGGTCTCCCCGTTGCCCACAAAGGAGGCTCGTATGTCCAAGCCGGCGAAGGTCGCGATGGTCACCGGGGCAAGCCGAGGCATCGGCCGCGGCTGTGCCCTGGAGCTTGCCAAGAAGGGCTTTGATGTTGTCCTTTGCGCGCGCACCGTGAAGGAGGGCCAGGCCTTTGAGCACTCCTCCACCGTCAAGAAGTCGGACACCACGCCTCTGCCTGGGAGCTTGGAATCGGTGGCGAAGGAGATCATAGCCCTAGGCCGCCAGGCCCTGGTGGTGAAGCTCGACCTGCTGGCCCGGAAAGAGGTGGAGGCCGCCGTGGAGACGGCCTTGCGCCAGTGGGGCCGCATAGACGTTTTGGTGAACAACGCCCGCTATATCGGCCCCGGCCACATGGACTGGTTCGTGGACACCCCCGTGGAACTCTTCGACCAGCATCTCCAGTGCAACGTCCTCTCGCCGCTGCTCCTCTGCAAGCTCGTCATCCCCGCCATGCGCAAACAGGGCGGCGGCGTCATCATCAACGTCACCTCCGCCGCAGGCTGGCATGAGACGCCCAACATGCTGGGCGCAGGCGGCTGGGGCCTCGGCTACTCCGTCAGCAAGGCCGCCTTCAACCGCATCGCGCCGGGCCTGGCCAAGGAGCTCAAGCAGTTCAACATCGCCGTCATCAACCTGGAGCCGGGCTTCGTCGGCACCGAGCGCCTGGCTCAGGATATGGGCCCCTTCGGCTTCGATGTGAGCAAGGCGCTCGGCGTGGATGTCCCCGGCCTTACCTGCGCCTTCCTCGCCACGCACCCAACGCCTCTCTACTACTCCGGCATGAACGTCTTTGCCCCCGGCTTTGTGGTGGACCACAAGCTGGTGGACAGCGCCAAGCTGCCGCCGCCCTACGGCCCCACCATGTGGGGCATGCCCCGGCCAACGCTGCCGGGGTAGGGACGGGTTTGGCCGTCTTCCAGACTAAGGCTATGGCTAGCCCGATAGGGGAGACGCTCTGCCCATTGTGATAAGGTATTAGCACCTAGCCATTTCGGACAGAAACGATATGCTGGGCACGACGAGGCGGGCAGATAAGGGCAGAGGGGATCACGATGGCAAGCTACAAATCCAAAAAGCCGGGCGCTACAGCTACGATGTTACGCATCTCCACCCTTCAGAGCCAAGAGGTGCAAAGGTCTCTGGATGCGCTCAGGAAACGGTATGGCAAGTACGCTGTCTCCACAGATAAGCTCCGGTCGATTCTCGACGAGGAGCTCGGCGACAAAAGGCTTACCGCAGGGTTGTACAAGATGAGGGAAGAGGGCTGATGGCCGTCTACTACCTTGAGGCTTCCGCCCTGATGAAACTGTACAAGTCGGAAGCTGGCTCGGATATCGTCACAGAGCTGGTGCGAAATAAGGCGACAGACGAGACCTTCGTCACTTCCCATCTGACCATTTTCGAGATCAGCTCTTCCTCAGCCAGGTTGCTTAAAAATGGAGAGATAACCCAAGCGCGTTACAGCATGATTGTGGGGACGCTTGCCGAGGACCTGAATAGGTATGCCATCATCGTGCTACCACTCCAAAGCGCGCTTGTCACAGAGGCGTTAGCGCTGCTGCCGGACTACCCGCTGCGAGCGGGTGACGCCCTGCATGTGGCGACTGCGCGCCGACTTCAAGAGGCGCTGGACGACGAAGCGATGTATGTTGTGGTGGCCGATAAGAGAATCAGCGAGACATGTGCTGCTATCGACTTGTCCCAGCTGAATCCGGAAACCCCGGGAGCCTCTAAGTTGCTGAGCCGTATCCGGGGCGAATAGTCCAGGGTTCTACTGAATCCCTCACTTGTTTCGGTGCGCGAGACGCGTCCCTGCTCTTGCGATGCCTGGCTACCTGTGGCTATCTCTCTCAGATCCCCCGCTGCCGCAGCGCCTCGCGCCACTTCCGCATCGCCTCGATGTGCCCCTGCGCGCCGGTGACGCCTGCATCCATCGTATTGATGCGCACGTGCGTCGCGCCGAAGGCCTTCCACTCGGCCGCTTGCGCCGCGCACTGCTCGATGGACGATTTCGCCAGCACCACGCTGGCATCCACGCCAAGCTTCGCCGGGTCCCGGCCCGCCTCCTTGGCGTGCTTGCGAAAGGCGGTCACCACGCCCTTGATGTGGTCCGTCAGCCCCGGCCCCGCCGGGATAAGACCGTCGGCCAGGCGGCCTGCCCGGCGCAGGGCGCGCTCGGAATAGGCCCCCATCCAGATGGGGATGGGGCGCTGGACCGGCATGGGGTTCAAGCCGGCGGCTGTGATCGTGTGAAAGCGCCCCATGAAGGTGACGATCGGCTTGGTCCATAGATGCCGCAGCACTTCGATCTGCTCCTCTTGGATCGCCCCCCGCTTGTGTACGTCCACGCCCAGCGCCTCGTACTCCACATGGTTCCACCCCACGCCGATGCCCAGGCGCACCCGCCCGTTGCTCAGCACGTCGGCCTCCGCCGCCTGCTTCGCCAGCAGCGCCGTCTGCCGCAGCGGCGTTACCACCACCCCCGTCACCAGCTCGATGCGCTTGGTGACGGCGGCCATGAAGCCGAAGGTCACAAAAGGCTCATGGAACATGTGCCGCGCATCGTAGACGCCCTTCCAGGGCTGGTGGGAGGCCACGTCCGCCCCCAGGATGTGCTCGTAAAAGAGGATATAGTCAATGCCGATGGCCTCTGCCGTCTCTGCGTAGGCGCGTATAGCCCCGGGGTCCGTCCCGATTTCCGTCTGTGGGAAGAGCACGCCGATCTTCATGTGGGTACCTCGTTCGCATGGGAGCGTTGCAGCCCCGGCAGTATACGAGTTGCCTCGTCCTATTCCAATGCTTGTCCCGTCTCCTTTCCTGATACATCTGCGTCTTCTGCGTAATCTGTGGAAAATTCTCCCTCTCCTTCTGCTATCATGCTCCGGTTATGATCCGCCTCTTTGGACGCAAGCAAAAGCTCGAATCCGGCCTCCAAAAGACCCGCTCCGGCCTCTTTGGGCGCATCCTTGGCATCCTGGACAAGCCCACCATCGGCGATGACGTGTGGGACGAGCTGGAAGAGGCCCTCATCGCCGCCGATGTGGGGGCCAAGCTCGCCATAGACATCTTGGGCCGCATCAAGGAGCGCGTGAAGAAGGAAAAAGTCGCCGATGGCGCAGCCGTCCAGGCCATCCTCAAGGACGAGATGCTCCGCGTCCTGAACGTGGTGGGCAGACCCTCGGCCCTGGCCGTGGAAGAGAGGCCCGCCCTGCCTGCAAAGCCTTACGTTGTTCTTCTAGTGGGCGTCAATGGCGTCGGCAAGACCACCAGCATCGCCAAAATCGGCAAATCCCTGACGGATAAGGGTTTGAAGGTCCTTCTGGCCGCAGGCGATACCTTCAGGGCGGCCGGCGCCGAGCAGCTGGAGATCTGGGCCAAGCGCATCAATGTGGAGGTCGTCTCCCACCAGTCCGGCGGCGATCCCGGCGCTGTCGCCTTCGATGCCCTCCAGGCGGCCAAAGCCCGCGGCTCTGACGTAGTACTGATAGACACGGCAGGCCGCCTGCACACCAAGACCAACCTTATGGACGAGCTCAAAAAAGTCCAGCGCGTCATCCAGCGCTTCGATCCCAAGGCCCCGCACGAGACCCTGCTGGTGTTGGACGCGGTCACCGGGCAGAACGGCCTGGCCCAGGCCAAGAGCTTCGCCGAGGCCGTGGGCGTCACGGGCATCATGCTGGCCAAGCTCGATGGCACGGCCAAGGGAGGCATCGCCTTCGCCATCGCCGATCAGCTGAAGCTCCCCATCGTCTTCGTCGGCACCGGCGAGCAGGTGGACGATATCGCCGCCTTCTCCGCCGCCGATTTCGTGGACGCCCTCTTCACCCGCGAGGTCTAACCCGTGCTCGATGCCTTCTTCTGGTGGCTGACCCTCTTCCTCCTAGGCATCTGCACCCTCCCCATCACCCTCGTCCTCTTCCACCGCCTGCCGGATCGCGGCTATGCCTTCAGCCGTCCCCTCAGCCTCCTCATCTTCGCCTATGCCTATTGGCTCTTGGGCCACGTTGTCCCTAATCGTCGCGGCCTCACCTTCGATATCGCCTTCGTGATGCTGGCCGTCATCGTCTTCATCGCGCCGCGCCGCCGCAAGGTCGTCATTGACTTCTTCAAGAAGCAGTGGGGCCTCGTCCTGGCCACGGAGGCCGTATTCCTGGGCGTCTTCATCGTCTGGGCCCTCATTCGCAGTCTGATGCCGGACATCGCCCACACGGAACAGCCCATGGACTTCATGTTCCTCAACAGCGTCTTGCAGAGCGATCGCTTTCCTCCGCAAGACGCCTGGTTCGCGGGAGAGCCCATCTCCTACTACTACTTCGGCTACCTGATGGTCGCGGGGGTCACCAAGCTCACTGGCATCTCCTCAAGCGTCGCCTACAACCTCGCCCTGGCCTCCTTCGCCGCCATGGCCGCCGCGGGCGCCTTCAGCGTCGCCTACAACGTCGTGCGCGGTATCAGGCTCCCCTCCATCAAGCCGCCGAGCTTCAGGACGGCGGCCCTCGTCGGCTGTCTCGCCATCGTCCTCCTTCTCTTCATGGCCAATCTCGTGGCCTTCTTGGAATACCTCCAGGCCAACGGCGTCGGCTCGGAGGGCTTCTGGAAGTGGGTGCGTGTGGACGGTCTCACCGGTGCGGACGTCAGCGTCGGCCGCTTCCCGGACGGCACCTGGTGGTGGTGGCGCTCCACCCGGGTCATCAACAGCTTCCCCGGCGGCGGGGGCGGCGTTGACTACACCATCACCGAGTTCCCCTTCTTCAGCTTCATGCTCGGCGATATGCACCCCCACGTGATGGCCCTGCCCTTCATGTTCTTGGCCGTTGCCATAGGCCTCACCATTCTGCGCGCCGCCCCCATCGTGGACATCACCTGGCTGCGGCGCCACCCCTGGCATGCAGTCCTCGTCGCCCTCGTCCTCGGCGGCCTGGGCTTCATGAACAGCTGGGACTTGCCCACCTTCGCCGCCCTCATTTTCGCCTGCATCCTCCTGCGCGCCCTCCACGCCCGCTTCCACGGCGCCCTCGTCGAATGGTGGGAGTTCATAGCCGTCCTCCTCGTCCTCGCCGTCGCTGCCATCGTCCTCTATCTTCCCTTCTACGTCCTCTTTGACTCCCAGGCCCAGGGCATCCTTCCCGTTCGCCGAGTCATGACGCGGCCCGTCCACTTCACGCTCGTCTGGGGGCCATTCCTCCTGCTGACTACAACCTTCCTTGTCGGCCTCTTCGTCGTCACCTTCCGCGACCGCATTGGCCGCGCTCTCCGCTGGCTCTGGGGCGCAGACAGCAAATCCTCCGGCAACCCCGCTCCTTCGATTGGAGGGAACGGAAACACGAGTGGGCCTGCCCCTTCTCTCCTCTCTCGCACCTGGTTCTGGGCCGTCCTCTTCCCCCTTGTCCCCTTCGCCCTCTGGGCCGGCGTCGAGCTGGGCATAGACGTTCACGAAGGCAAGACCACGGAGGGCCTGCTCGCCATCGGGACGCGCTTCTGGCATCTGATGCCCTGGTTCATCCTCATGGGCCTGGCGCTGCTTGTCCTTATCCACAAGGCCCGGAAGGAAGGGACGGCTGCTACGCCCATCCAGTTTGTTCTGGTCCTCATCCTCCTCGGCCTGCTCCTCACCATGGGCGCAGAGCTCTTCCGCATCGTGGATCTCTTCAACAACCGGATGAACACCGTCTTCAAGTTCTACTACCAAACCTGGGCGCTCTTTTCCGTCGCGGACGCTATCGCCCTCTACTGGTGGGCCGCGCGCCTGCGGGCGGCGCGGCGGCTCCCGCGTTTCGCTCTTGTCGGGCTTCTGGTCGCCTTCGCCGCTGCCATCACCGCCGGGATGGCCTACATGCCGCCCGCCGTCAAGAACAAGGCCGTCAAGGGCATGCCCTCGCGCACCTTGGATGCTCTGGCCTCCGCCAAGCGCAGCGACCCCAAGGAGATGGAGGCCATTGCCTACCTGCGAAGCATCGTTGACCACGATAAGGTCGTCGTGGAGGCGATGCCGGGACGCGATGGACGTCCCACGGGCGATTACGACGCCTCCATCAGCCGGGTCTCCATGCGCACCGGCATCCCCACGATCCTGGGCTGGCCCGGCCATCAGCACCAGTGGCGCGGCGACCCGTATGACCCCATCCAGGAGCGCTTCCGCGATGTGGACGCCATCTTCCGCAGCACGAACGTCGTCCAGGTCGCGCGGCTCTTGAAGAAGTATGACGCCGACTACGTCTTTATCGGCGAGCTTGAGCGGGGGACCTACGGCCCGGACGTCGGCCGGAAGTTCGCTCAATTCATGGAAGTCGAATATAGGAACGAGCGCGTTGTAATATACAGAACTCGTGACTCCTCCTAAGGATAGGCATGGCCTCCCTTTCACAGAGTGAGATAGAAGCGCTTCAGGGCGACCCCTCTGCCCAGGTTTCGCCGCCTGCCGCGCCTCCCGCCTCCGGGCGCGAGCTGCGCCTTTCCATCCGCCTCGACCAGGTTCCCTGGGAGGCGATCCTCTGGTTCGCCCTCTTCGCCCTCGCCCTGACCTTGCGCCTATGGAACCTGGATGCCCGCGCCGTCCACTACGATGAAAGCATCCACTCCTACGACGCTTGGAAGCTCTTCCGGGGCGAAGGCTATAACCATAGCCCCTGGTCCCACGGCCCCATCCAATACATGATGGGAGCGACCGGCCTCTTCCTCTTCGGCGATACCTTCGCCGCCCCCCGCGTCATGCCCGCCCTCTTCGGCGCGGCGCTCGTCCTCATGCCCCTTCTCCTGCGCTCCCGCATGGGCAAGTGGGGCGCTCTCTGCGCCGGGGCCTTCATCGCCGTCTCCCCATCCCTCCTCTATTTCAGCCGCTTCCTTCGCGAAGACCCCTTCGTCCTCGTCTGGGACTTCGGCCTCATCGTCTGTCTCTGGCGCTATCTGGATTCCAAGAAGAACCGCTACCTCTATATCGGCGCCCTCCTGCTGGCCCTCTCCTTCTCCACCAAGGAGACGGCCTTCATCCACTTCGCCATCCTGGTCAGCTTTCTGGCCGTCTGGTGGCTCCGCGCCTTCTTCACCGATTCGGAAGATGCCGCCCGGGTCTCCGGCGGCTGGTTCATCCTCATCCTGGCCCTCGCCTTGCCGCTCTTCTCAGCCGCCGTCGGCGCCCTTGTGGACAAGATGCCCGGCGGCCTCAGCAGCATCGAGCTGGTGAACAACAACAACGCCCTGGGCGCCGGAAAGGTCGGCGCCCCATCCGGCGGCAGCGGCGCCTATGCCGCGGCGGGCATCATCGTCTTCATCCTCTTCATCGTTTCCCTCATCATCGGCATCTGGTGGCGCAAGTGGGTCTTCCTTATCGCCATGGTCGCCTTCTGGCTCCTCCTGTTCACGCTCCATACCACATTCTTCACCAACATGGTCGGCATCGGCACCGGCGTCTGGCAGTCCCTCGGCTACTGGATCGCCCAGCAAGCCGTCGAGCGCGGCAGCCAGCCCTGGTACTACTACTTCATGACCCTTGGCCTCTATGAGACCGCCGTCTTCTTCGTCTCCATCGCCGCCATCGCCGCCTACACCGTCCGTCGCGGCGCGAACGTCGTCGTCGCCTCGCTGATCATCATCCTGCTCGCCACCCTCATCGCCGTCGGCATCGGCGCCTTCACGGATTCCAAGGCCGTCTTCGCCCCCTTCGCCGTCGGCCTCCTCGCCATCAACCTCTTCGCCCTCGGCAAGGGCGACCCCTTCGAATGGTTCCTCGTCCACTGGCTCATCATCTCCCTTATCCTCTTCATGGTGGCGGGCGAGAAGATGCCCTGGCTCACTACGCACCTAGCGCTTCCGGCCGCTGTGCTTGCTGGCAAGGCCGTCGGCGATCTCTTGGGCAAAGTGCCGTGGGCTGAAGCGGCGAGGAAAGGCGGGCTCCTCTTGTTCGTCGCCGTGCCTCTCCTTGCGCTCGCCCTCTACGCCCTTGTGAAAAGCGTCCCTTGGGATGAGTCCTCCATCGGCATCTGGCGGTTCGTTGGCCCCATGATCTTCACGGCGCTCTTCATCAACCTCTGGGCCTACATTTGGTACCGCCTCGGCTTCAAGACCGGGATGAAAGTCGTCTCCCTCTCCCTCGTTGCCCTCATGACCCTCTTCACCTTCCGCGCCGCCACCGCCGCCGCCTTCGCCAATGACGATGACCCCAAAGAGCTCCTCGTCTACTCCCAGACCGACGATGAGATGCTTGAGATAGTGCACCAGATTGATGCCTTTGCCCGCACCTCGGGCAAGGGAAAGAACCTCGTCATCTACGCCGATACCTCCGGCGCGGCCTTGGCCCCCTGGCGCTGGTACTTGCGCGGCTATAAAAACGCCTCCCACCGCGATATGTCCAACTACACCGGTGAGCTGACCGCCGATGTCGTCATTCTCAGCAGTGGCAATCAGCGCGTCTTGTTCCAGGCCGGCGACCGGGCCAGGTACGATGACGGCCGGCGCTTCAACCTCCTCCAGTGGTTCGCTCCCTGGACCTATCAGAGATACTCCTTCAAGAAGTTCAGGGGAGACTTCACCTCCGGCGAGGACTGGAACAACTTCCTCCGCTACTACATGTACCGCGACCTGAAAAGCTCCCCGGCCATTGATAGCGGCTACGCCTACTTCCGCAAGCTGGGGACATAACGGAACTCTGGCGTCCCACCTTGCCCTCCCCGTATACTACGTATCCTGATTTGCGCCGCCTATCCCAGGCGTCCCCGCGCCTTCGATTGGAGTCCTGACCCCGTTGTTCACCTCGCGCCGCTTCCTCATCGGCCTGGCCTTCAGCGCCGCCCTTCTTGCCCTCTTCTTCTGGCAGGTTGACCTATCGGAGACCGCCGACGCGCTTAAAAGCGCCAACTACTGGTGGTTCATCCCCGCCATTGCCGTCTACTTCGTAGGAGTCTGGTTCCGCGCCGTCCGCTGGGGCTACCTCTTGGGGCCGATGAAGAGGATCTCGACTCCTCGCCTCTTCCCGGTTGTTGTTATCGGCTACATGGCCAATAACCTGTTGCCCGTCCGCCTCGGCGAGCTGGTCCGCTCCTATTACATCGGCGAAAAGGAGGGCGTCAGCAAGACCGCCGCCCTCGCCACCATCATCATCGAGCGCGTCTTCGATGGCGTCGCCCTCCTCTTCATCGCCCTCTTCGTCTGGCCCTTCCTTCCTCTGCCCGACCTCCTCCGCAACTTCTCCGATGACTCAGGCATCCCCGTCGGCCTCCTCATCTTCTTCGTCGCCGCCCCCTTCATCATCATCCTCGCTCTCTTCCTTGCCATCGCCATGCGACCCGAGTTCGGGCGCTGGCTCGTTCGCCTGCTCGTGCGCGTCGTGCCCCAAAAGGGCAAGGCCGTCATAGATGCTCTAGGCATGCGCTTCGTGGAAGGCTTAAGCACCCTCCATAGCCCCAGGCGCGTTCTCTCCGTCCTTGTCCTTACCTTCCCCATCTGGATCGCCGAAGCCGCCATGTTCGAAATCATCTCCTACGGCTTCGACATGGATGTCTCCTTCCACGGCATGCTCTTCACCACCTCAACCTCCAACCTTGCCACAAGCATCCCCTCCAGCGCAGGCGGCGTCGGCCCCTTTGAGTGGGGCGCGCGCCTCACCCTGGAGGGCCTCGATGTTGCCAGCGGCGTCGCCACGGCCTTCACCATCGCCCTCCACGTCGCCCTCCTCGTCCCCGTCACCGTCCTCGGCCTCGTCTTCATGTGGATGCAGCACATGTCGTTAGGTATGATTGCCCGCCAGCGGGCGGATAGCCTCTTAGAGACGCCCGCCGGAGCCAAGGAATGAACATCGGCATCATCGGCGGCGGCGCATTGGGCCTCTCGGCCGCCTACGATTTCTCGAAGGCCGGCCACAGGGTCGCCGTCTACGAGCGCGCCCCCTTCCTGGGCGGCCAGGCCGCCACCTTCGATGTCGGCGGCGGCCGCCTGGAGAAGGGCTACCACCACCTCTTCCGCAGCGATCGCTACATGGTGGACCTCATCCACGAGCTCGGCCTCGGCCCCAAGCTTGCCTGGATCGAATCCAAGGTCGGCTTCTTCTACGGCGGCAAGATCCACAAGTTCACCACCCCCGGCGACCTCCTACGCTTCAGCCCGCTTCCTCTGGCCGACCGCATCAAGCTGGGCCTTCTCACGCTGCGCCTCCAGCGCAAGAAATATTGGCCGCGAGAGTACGAATCGGTCACCGCCGCCGATTGGATGAAGCGGCACGCCGGCAAACGCATCTTCGAAGTCATCTGGGAGCCGATGCTGCGCGGCAAGTTCGGCGTCAGCACGGAGCAGGTCGCCATGGTCTGGCTCTGGGGCAAGATCTACCTCCGCACAACGTCGCGAAAGACCTTCGGCAAGGAGCAGCTCGGCTATCCCATGGGCAGCTTCGGCGAGATCTTCGATGTCCTGGAGGCGAAGCTGAAAGAGCGGGGCGTGGATGTCGTCTATCCCGCCTCCGTGGAGCGGGTCGTCGTGGCGAATGGTCGGGCCGTCGGTCTCCAAGTGAAGTACAAGGACGGCAGAGAAGAGGTCCGAGAGTTCGACCGTATCCTTTCGACTACCCCCTCATACATCTTCCCCAAGCTCGTTCCCGAGCTTCCTGCTGACTACACGGCGAAGCTCTCGAAAGTCGTCTACCAGGCGGCCGTCGTCATGGTGCTGGAGATGGATCGTCAGCTCAGCTGGGCCTATTGGATGAACGTCGCCGATCGCTCCATCCCCTTCGTCGGCGTCATCGAGCACACCAACTTCATAGACAGGTCGCACTACGGCGGGACGCACCTGGTCTACCTCTCCAACTACCTCGCCAAGGACAGCCCTTACTACAAGATGACCCCCGATGAGCTGTGGCAGGCCTATATCCCCGCCCTCAAAAAGATCAATCCGGACTTCGATCCCTCTTGGGTCAAGAAGCGCTACTACTACAAAGAGGATGCCGCCCAGCCCATCATCGGCCTGGACTATTCCCGGAACATCCCTGAGCTCAAGACGCCCATCAAGGACCTCTGGCTGGCGAACACCACCCAGATCTACCCGGAGGATCGGGGCACCAACTACAGCGTGAAGCTCGGCCGCCACGTCGCCAAGCTGATGATGGAAGCGTAGGGGCCGCCCGATCCCATCGGACGAACGCGGCGCGCGCCCTCCCCATCGGGCTCGCCCCCTCACTCCCCCATCGCCTTGCGCACCCGCGCGGCGGAGATGTCCCGCTTCGCGATGAACTCCGTCGCCCCCGCCGCCAGCGCGTCTCGGGAAAAGGCCTCGCCGTGCTGGGCGCTCATCAGGATCACCTTCGTCTCCGGGTGCAGCGCCCGTATCTCCCGCGTCGCAGAGATGCCGTCCCTGCGCGGCATCTCCACATCCATCAGCACCGCGTCCGGGTGGTGCTTCGCCGCCAGGCGCACGGCCTCGTCGCCGTCATGGCCCACCCCGGCGATGCGCACATCGGTATAGGGCTTGAGCATCTCCAGCACATAGGCGCAGAAATCCGGCTGGTCGTCCACCACCAGGAGCGTCTTCTGGCCGTTCGCCGCTTCCCTCGCCGCATGGTCCTGGGCGGGTTGCGCGGCCTGGGGGCTTGCCGCCGCCGGGCGGGGCGTCGGGAACGTCGCGATGACGGCTGTTCCTTTGCCCGGCCTGCTCGTGAACGTCACGGAGCCGCCCTCGGCACGCGAATAGTCCTGCATCGCCTGACTCCCGTAGCCGGCCTTCATCGTGACCGCGTTGAAGCCCTTGCCGTCGTCCCTGATCGTCACGCTGATCGTCTCCGCCGTCGGCTGGCCCAGGACAACCTCCGCCGTGGCCGCCCCCGAATGCTTCAGCACGTTCGTCAGCGCCTCCTCCGTCACCCGGTAGATCGCCAGGCGCAGCTGCTCCGGCAGGCCGTCCCGCCAGAGTCGCTCCGGCGTTGCCGGCGACCCTTCCGCCCGCACCGTGACGGTCACCTTCGGCTCGAACCGCTTCGCCAGCTCATCCAGCGCCGCATGCAGGTTGATCCTGATGAGCGAAGGGTGCAGCCGCTGCATCGCCGCTCGGAGCTCCCGCGAGACGATCTCCTCCAGAAGCGCCAGGGACTTTTCCACTGACTCCGTCGCTCCCGGCTTTCGCTCCTTCAATGCCTCCAGCGCGTCGTTCAGCTGGTGCCGGACCACCAGCAGGCGGTTTTGCACCGGCCCGTGAAGCTGTTGGGCCACCTCTTTCCGCACCTGCTCCTGCGTATTCACCAGGCGGTACCGCGATTCCTGGAGCTCGCTCGCCGCCGCCTTCAGCTCTCCTGTCCGCTCCTCCACCAGGCGTTCCAGCTCGTCCCTGCCGCGCTGCAGGACCCGTTCCGCCTCTTTGCGTACCGTGATATCGCGCAGGATCACCACGCGTCCCCTGGGCTGGCTCTTCGCGTCGTACACAGGCGAGCTGCGCATCTCTAAGACCGTCGCTCTTCCCTCTTTGGTGAGGACGATTTCCTGCACAGGCTGCCTCTCCCATTCGGGACGCGCAGGCAGAAGGCCCGCGAAGGCCTCTTGCACGGGCCGCCCGATGAGCGGCCGCGACTCCCAGTCTGCCAGCCGCCGCGCCGCCGGGTTCGTGTCCACGATGCGGTCGCGCTCGTCCAGCACCAGCACGCCGTCGGCCATGGTGTCCAGCACCCACGTCCTGGCGATGGGCAGCAGCGTTACGAACTGGGAGCGAAAGAGGAGCCAGACTAACCCCATGCCTGCGAAGAGGAACGTGAGCGAGATGAGATACCTGGGGAACGGCGTGAGTCCCGAGACGTAGAGCAGGTTGCCGAAGAGCGGGATCAGCGCAGTGCCGATGAGCGATGCGGCCTGGATCTGGAAAAGCCTCGTGGCCCCGACCATGGAGCGCAAGAGGAGAAAGATGCCCGTCAGCGCCAGCCCGTAGGCGTAAGCGGCGTAGACCCAAAAGACGGCGCCGTAATCGGCCTTCCAGAGGAGGAATGGCCCGCTCGGCTCCAGGGAGATATGCTCCCAGATAAGGTGGTGCAGTTCGTTGGTGAAGACGAGGACGAGGGTGATGAGCGGCACGATGCTGAAGAGGGCGATGCGTTTGCGGGTGATCCACTCGTCATGGCCGCTGTAGGCCACCGCGAGCGCGAACCAGATTAGCGAGACGAAGGTGATGGAGAGATACTCCGTCTTGGAGAGCCACGTCTTCAGGTCAAGGTCCGTGCTGCCCAACCCCAGGGCGTAGGGGATGGACCACGTGCCGATGCCCCAGACCAGCAGCGCCGTCAGCGTTGCCGTGGGCGCGGGACGGTAGCGCCAGGCCGTCGCGCCCAGGATAAGGAGCAGCGCGACGCCGATATAAAAAGGGATCGTGTAGCGGAAGGCGTGCCAGTCCATGGTCCCTCGGTGGGATTGTAGCACCGGCCACCGGGTTCCCGGAGGGCGGGAGGGGAGGGCGGTTTCAGTTGCGTAGGGGCGCGGCAAGTCTTCGCGACACGCCCATCTTCAGCGGCACCGAGGTGCGAGTTCCTCCTGGGGCGGGATGCGGTGGGGAGGGGTGTTATGCAGAGGGCCCGACGGTTGTTCCATGGATGAACGCGTCCAACAAAGGTGCGAGCGTTGAACGTCCCGGCGGAGCCGGGAGAGGGCGGCGCGATAGCGGTCTCGCGCTTTCCCCACCGTGCCCTCGGCGACTGACGTCAGCCGGTCACGCCCGCCTGTGAGTGCGGAGGTCTCAGATCGTACGATCCTCCCTTGTGTCCACGCCTGTGCCACGAGGTGCATCGCGGAGCGGGGGCGGAGCGCCGGCATGCTTTCGGCGCGGCCGTCCGTTCCGGGGCCTTTCTGCATAACGTTTCGTGGTGTAGGCATTACGAGATAATGTATACTATATGATAGCGAAGAGTGTCAACTATCATCAGGGGTCGGACTCCGTTGGGAACCTCATAACAAGGTTGTTGTTTTGGGTGATATGCTTCCAAATAGCTATTGTTCCCCTAGCAAGGAGAGGCATGCGGATCAAGGTGCAGAAATTTCCGAAAGCACTCTCGTTTGATGTCACCAACAGATGCTTGTTGACTCAGAAGTCACGTGAACAACTGGGGTTAAGGGCCAGAGGTGATGCTGTAGTCGTAAGACACCGTGGGAAAGCCATTAAGCTATGGGCGTTTCAAGGTGTGCTCGAGAATTCGCAGGTCAACGAGATATATTTGAATCCGCCAACCAGGGAAGAATTAGATATCCCGGACGATTTTCTTCAAGCTTCCCTAGAGGTTGACGTGACAAAGGCAAGCTTTTTTGAGAAACAGTGGCTTCGATGGAAGATAGAGAAGGGCTTCGATTTTCTTTTGGGATTTGTAGTAGGGGTTACTAGCTCTTCGTTAGTGGCATGGCTGGTTGCTTACACAGCGCAGACGTGACAGGCCTCCCTTCATTATCAGCCTTTGCGCTCCTTGAACGGACGGGGGGTTTGTGCTAGCATTCCCGCGTTCGTGCGAAAGTTCACAATCGCCCTTGCGGGCAGGCCGTTCAAAAGATATGGACGCCAAATATAAGGAAATACTGGACGGCCAGAAAAGGATCGGCCGGACGGTCACCGTCCTTTCGTCGCTCATCTGGGTGCAAGAGGCCTTGGGCTACCTGCCGAAGGAGTCCATCGCCGCCGTCGCCGAATACACCGGCGCCTCGGTGAACGATGTCTTCGGCGTTGCCACCTTCTATACCCAGTTCCGCTTCGAGCCGCCCGGCAAGCACCAGATCGAGCTCTGCTGGGGCCCCTCCTGCGAGCTCTTCCACTCCAAGGCCCTCATGAAGCAGGCCGAGGAGTTCGCTGGGACGAAGTTCGGGACCACATCGGCCGATAAGCACTACACTCTGCGCGGCCTCGAATGCGGCGGCGCGTGCGCCCTGGCCCCCGTGGGCAAGTTCGATGGGAGGCTCATGGGTCGGCTCACCAAGGAGAAGCTGAAAGAGCAGCTGGACAAGATGAAGAACGGCAAGGCAGGGGCATAGGATGGCTGAGAGCTACGCGGCGCTGAAGCAGAAGGCGGACGCGGCCTGGCAGGCCGTGGAAAGCCCCACGCGCCCGCAGGTCTTCATCGGCTATGGCATCCACGGCCAGGCGGCGGGCGCGCCCCATGTGCTGGAGGCGCTGAAGCGGCTCACCCACTCCAAGGGCGCCGCCTGCGATTTCCATATCACCGGCGGCCTTGGCCCCGATTATGCCGAGGTGCTGGTGAGCGTGATCAAGCCGGGCCAGCCCCGCATCTTCTTCCGGAACGTCACGCCGCAGAACGCCTCCCGCATCGCGGACTACATCGCCGGGGGCCAGACGCCCCAGGATATGGTCTTCGGCGCGTTGGGCAAGCTCGAAGGCACGGGCCTCCAGAGCCTCTTCGAGCGCCCCGAGTTCAAACTCCAGAACCGGGTGGCGACGGCGAACTGCGGCATCATTGACCCCACGAATATCTGGCACTACATCGCCAGGGGCGGCTACGCGGCGCTGCACAAGGCGCTGACCCAGATGAAGGCGGACGACGTCCTGGCGCAGATCGAGAAATCGAACCTGCGCGGGCGCGGCGGCGCGGCCTTCCCCGCGGGCACCAAGTGGCGCTTCCTGGCCACGTCCAACGTCTCGCCAAAATACCTCCTCTGCAACGGCGAGGAGGGCGATTCCGGCGCCTTCAACGATAAGCACCTCCTGGAGAGCGACCCGCACCGCGTGCTGGAGGGCATCATCCTGGGCGGCTATGCCTGCAAGGCCGGCGGCGGCAAGGGCTTCGTCTTCATCCGCGTCGGGTGGGACCTGCCCATCGCGCGCATCCAGCACGCCATCGAAGAGTGCCACAAGCTGGGCCTCCTGGGGAAGAACATTCTCGGCTCCGGCTTCGACTTCGATATTGAACTGGCCTTCACCGGCGAATCGTATGTGGCGGGCGAAGAGACGGCGCTGATGGAGGCCATCGAAGGGAAGCGCGCCATGCCGCGCTACAAGCCGCCCTTCCCGGCGGCGGCGGGCCTCTGGCAGAAGCCGACGAACATCAACAACGTGAAGACCTATTCCTACGCGCCCGATATCGTGCTGAAGGGCGGCGATTGGTTCGCGGGCATCGGCACGGCCAAGAGCAAGGGGACGGCGCTGGTCTGCCTCTCCGGGCACATCGCGCGGCCCGGCCTCTACGAAGTGCCCTTCGGCCTCACCCTGCGCCAGGTGATCGAGCAGGTGGGCGGCGGCGTGCCGGACGGCAAAAAGCTGAAGTTCCTCCAGACGGGCGGGCCCCTCGGCGGCTTCCTGCCCGCCTCGGCGCTCGATATGCAGATAGACTTCGACGGCATGGTGGCGGCCGGCGCGATGTTCGGCTCCGGCGGCATCATCGTCGGGGATGAGACGGTCTCCGTGGTGGAGCTGACGGCCACGCTGGCGGAGTTCAACGCTGAGGAGTCTTGCGGAAAGTGCTTCCCGTGCCGGACGGGGACGCGCCAGGTGGCGGATGTGCTGGAGCGGCTGGCCCACCGCAAGGGGACCAAGAAGGAGCTGGCGGCGGCCATGGTGATCGGCGACACGATGAAGTCGTCGCTGTGCGCCCACGGCCAGCTGGCGGACAACCCCATCAAATCGGGCTATCGCTATTTCAAAGCGGAGTTTGACGCGGCGGCCAAGTGACGGCGACCTAACCCCCGGCCCCTTCCCTGAGATGGAAGGGGTGGTAGAGAGAAGCGTATGACGACGCAGCCCCCAAGCGACCGGGTGAAGATCAAGATAGACGGCGTAGAGGTCATGGCCAAGAAGGGCCAGATGATCATCGAGGCCGCGCGGGATGCGGGCGTCTACGTCCCCTATCTCTGCTGGCATCCCATCTTGAAGCCCTACGGCGCCTGCCGCATGTGCGTGGTGGAAGTGAGCAACATGCGCGGCCTGCCCGCCTCCTGCCATACCTCCGTGATGGAGGGGATGGAGATCAAGACGAACTCCACGGCCATCGAGGATGTGCGGCGCGATATCCTGGGCCTGACCCTGGCGAACCACCCCCACGGCTGCCTCACCTGCTGGCGCACGGAGCACTGCGGCCCCAAGGACGTCTGCCTTCGCAACGTGAGCGTCATTGACCGCTGCGTGGTCTGCCCCCAGAACGAGCGGTGCGAGCTGCAGGACGTGGTCTACTACGTGAAGGTGAACGAGGTCCCGCTGCCCTATAAGTACCGCAACATCCCTCTGGAGACGCGGAACCCGTTTATTGACCACGATATGAACCTGTGCATCGTTTGCGGGAAGTGCGTGCGGGCCTGCGCCGAGGTGGAGGGGGCCAACGCCATCACCTTCCAGAAGCGCGGCAACGATGTGGTGGTCGTCTCCTCCCTGGGCGGCACGCTGGCCGATTCGGGATGCACCTACTGCGGCGTCTGCGTGGATGTCTGCCCTGTGGGCGCCATCACGGAGAAGGACAGCAAGTGGGCAGGCGCGGCGGACAACTATGTGACCTCGGCCTGCTCCAGCTGCAGCGTCGGCTGCTCCCTCAACCTCAATGTGAAGAAAGAGAAGCTCATCCGCGTCACCCACGATATCGAAGGGGAAGGGAGCCACGGCGCGGAGTGCGTCCAGGGCAAGTTCGGCTACAAGTGGGTCTACAGCAAGGACCGCGTGACGAAGCCGATGGTGCGCCAGGGCGGCCAGCTGAGCGAGACGACCTGGGAGAGCGCCATCGAGATGATCGCGGCCCAGTTGCGGCGCTATAAGCCCGATGAAGTGGCCTTCCTAGCCTCCCCCAAGGCGACGAACGAGGATAACTTTGTCCTGCAGAAGTTCGCCCGGGCGGTCATCGGCACATCCAACATTGACTCCGTTGACCCGCTCTTCCCGCGCCAGGCGCTGGCGGGGATCGAGAATGCCTTCGGCACGAGCGCGGCGACGAACCCTATCTGGGATCTGCGCGATTCCAAACTCATCTTAGTCGTTGATGCTGATCTGACGTTCGAACATCCTGTGGCGGCGCAGCAGGTGAAGGAGGCCGTCCGCAGGGGGGCGCACCTCATCGTGCTGGACCCGCGGGATACGGAGCTCGGCCTCCAGGCCACGGAGAAGCTGGTCTGCAAGCCGGGAAGCGAAGTCGCCGTCCTGGGTGCGATCGTGAACGCCATCCTGGCCCAAGGGCTCCAGGACAAGCAGTTCATCGCCGACCGCACGCTCCAGCTTGCCGAGCTGCAGGAGTCGCTTAAGGCCTTCACGCTGGAGGCGGCGGAGCAGGCGTCGGGCATCGCGAAGGCGCGGCTGGAGCAGGTCGTCCGGCTGGTCTCCTCGCGCAAGCCCGGGGCTTTCATCCTGGGCGGCGCGCTTGCGGGCGATTCGCCGGAGATGGGCGCGGCGCTGGCTAACCTGGCGATGCTGACGGGCAACATCGGCAAGCGGGGCGCCGGGCTCTATCCGATGCTGGGCGAAAGCAACAGCCAGGGCGTGGCCGATATGGGCTGTCTGCCGGACATGCTGCCGGGCGGCCTGCACATCGAGGCGGCGGGCGCGTGGCTGAAGGCGCGGGATCTGTGGGGCGAGCGCGTCCCGAACAGGCCGGGCCTGGGCTATCGCCAGATCCTGAACGGCATCCGCCAGGGGAAGATCAAGGCCTTGGTGGCGATAAGCGAAAACGCCTCGACGGCGCTCAATGCCGATGGCGAACTGGGCGCGGCGCTATCTAAACTCGAATTCCTTGCGGTGCAAGACACCTTCATCACTGGCATGGGGGGACATGCGAACGTGGTCCTGCCGATGGCCTCCTTCGCGGAGCGCGACGGCACGTATACGAGCCTTGAGCGCCGCATCCAGCGCGTCCGGCGGGCGATCAAGCCCGTCGGCGAGTCGAAAGAGGGCTGGCAGGCCCTTTCAATGGTCGCCCGGAAGCTGGGCGCGCGCGGCTTCGACTACGCGGACCCTGGGGAGATCATGGCGGAGATCTCCAAGCTGGCCCCGACCTATGCGGGCGTGGACTACCAGCGCCTGGAGAGCTCGACGGTGCAGTGGCCCTGCCGAGGGGCAGGGGACCCCGGCACGCCGATCCTTCACGCCGACCGATTTCTCGGCGGGCTTGGGCGCTTCCAGCCGATGGCGCTTCCCGCCCACGCGCAAGCGCAGGGCATGACGGCGATGCTGTCCATCTTCCGCGAGGTCGCGGGGACGGTTGAGCTGAAGCATGAGAGTTGGGTGGAGCTGAACGCCTCCGATGCGCGCCACCTGGGCATCGCGAGCGGCGACAGGGTGATGATCAGCGCGGCGACGCTGGGCACGATCGAGGCGAAGGCGCACGTGAACGGCCGCGCGCAGGCGGGGACGGCGCTGGTGCGCCTGCCGCACCACACAGTGGTGACGGATGTGCTGAACAAGGCGACGCCAGGGAAGCTGCAGCCGTTCACGAAGGCGAAGCGGTTCGCGGCGCAGATCAAGAAGGCGTAGGGCTTGTAGACCCTTCGCTTCCCGGAAGTTTACGGAAGGCTCTCCGAAGGTACGGAGTCTCCGATAAGGTAACAGTGTAGGCGGCCACGAGTGGCCGCCTTTTTTACGGGTTGCGGCCGAGGCCGGCGAGGAGCTTGGCCTGTTTGGAGGCTGTGGGAGAAACAAAGATGGGGGGCTTGAAGGCGCCGGACTTGGAGAGATCGGCGAAGCCGGGGGCGAAGTTCTCGTAGCAGGCGTCCACCAGGTCAGCAGGCAGGTTCGTGTCCTGTCCCGTGGCCTTGGCGAGGTCCCAGCCGTGGGTGAGGTTGTCCATGAAGAGGACCATGAGGAAGTTGCCGCCGGGCATCTCGCCCATGGGAGTGCGGACCCTCTTGTCCATGGCGCCGGGCTTGGAGACGGCGGCGAGGGCGCGATGCATGGCGGCATCGTACTGGGCGAGGGAAACGCCGGCCTTGGCGGCCTGATGCTCAGCGTTGGTGAGGTGGCTCACATCGAAGGAGTGAGCGGTCATGGCGACGCCGCCGGCGATGTGCTGCATCAGCTCGCGGACGTTCCACTTTTCGCAGGGGGTCGCGTTCTCCAACTGGTCGGGCTTGACGGCGGCGAAGACCCTTCTGGTATTGCGGACGGCCTGTTCATAGAGCTCAACCGGGCCGAGCATCGTTGCTTTCGACATGGCGCATTCCCCCTCGACAGATATCGGGGAGATTTTACCACAGGCGGCACCATGCGCTTCGCGCCCGCCGCAGGGTATGATGACGGGCTATTATGACATCAGATGCGCACAAGAGACTCGTTGCGCCGTGCGTGATCGCCTGCCCGGCGGAGATAGACGTGCCGCGCTACATCGGGTACGTGGAGGAGGGGAGGTTCGCCGAGGCGGAGGCCGTGGTGCGCGAGTCCATCCCCTTGCCCGTGGCTTGCGGGCTCATCTGCTACCGCCCCTGCGAGCCGTGGTGCCGCCGGGGCATCATGGAGCAGCCGGTGGCGATCAATGCCATCAAGCGAGCGGCGTATGAGCATGGGAAGGAACTTGGGGACCAGGAAGACAGGAACGTTGGAAAGATTGCGAAGGCGACGGGCAAGAGAGTCGCCATCATCGGCGGGGGCCCTGCGGGCCTGACGGCGGCCTACTATCTGGCGCGCCGGCGCGGGCATAGCGTGACGCTCTATGAAGCGATGCCGGAGCTTGGCGGGCAGCTGCGCTACGGCTTGCCGGAGTACAAGGCGCCGCGCGATGCGCTGCGCAAGGAGATCGAAGGGATCACTGCGGTGCGGGTTGAGGTGAGGTTGGGCACGCGGGTAAGGGATGTGGAGGCGCTGCTGCAGCAGTACGATGCGGCGCTGATCGCGGTGGGACAGACGGTTGCGAAGGCGATCCCCGGCCTGGAGAAGGCGCGGGCGGCCTCGGAGTTCCTCCGAGAGGTGAACGCGGGTCGCGCGCCGAGGGTGGGCGATCGCGTTGTGGTCATCGGCGGGAACAACGTGGCGGTGGACGCCGCGAGGTGCGCCGTTCGCCTGGGGGGGAAGGATGTGCGCATCGTCTTCGAGGGGGAGCGAGTCGCGGCGCAGGCCTACGACTTCGAGATAGCGGCGGCGGAGGAAGAGGGCGTGCGATTCATCGAGAAGACGCTGTTGAAGGATGCGCCTCCGGCGGAGCTTGTGCTCGTGGCCGCCGGGGAAGAGACAGGCATTCCCCAGCAGTGGGGAGTTACGACCACATCTCGCGGGGGCATCGGCGTGGACAAGGAGACGCAGATGACGGCGCGCCGAGGGCTCTTTGCCGCAGGGGATGCGGTGACCGGGCCGGACAGCATCGTGGAGGCGATGGCGCAAGGGAAAAAGGCGGCCATCGCGATAGACAAGTTCCTGGGGGGAGATGGCGATATCAGCGAGTCGTTCGCGCTCGCGCCGGGGAGCGAGATGACGATGCCGGCGCATCTGGCGGAGCAGGGGAAGCCGGTGGTGGCGATGCCGCTCGTGGACCTGCGCGCCAGGAAGAGGAGCTTCGCGCTGGTGGAGCAGGGGTATACGAAGGAGGAGGCGATCGCGGAGGCGCGGCGATGCGTGCGGTGCGACCTGTGGCGGGCGAAGGTGCCGGAGGTCTGGAGCAAGAGGGAGGAGAGGAAGTGAAGGGGGAGGATAGGTTCAGGGAGCGAGGAGCAGGGTTCCGGGGAAGAGGATTTATCCACAGATTACACAGATGAACACAGATTAGTAGGTGGGAAGAGTTAAGAGGGTTTATCCACGCAAAGTCGAACCGGGCTAGAGGCTGTGCGGTCGGGTACAATGGCAGGCCCAATGTCCATCACGCCACTGCGCCAGCAATACCTCCGCATCAAGCGGCAGTTTCCCGATGTGCTGCTGCTCTTCCGCTTGGGCGATTTCTACGAGACGTTCGACGACGACGCGCGGGTTGCGGCGAGCGCGCTGAGCATCGCACTGACGGGGCGGGAGATGGGGAAGGGGCAGCGGGTGCCGATGGCGGGCATCCCGGCGCATGCGCTGGACAACTACCTTGGAAGGCTCCTGGCGAAGGGGCACAAGGTGGCGATCTGCGAGCAGACGACGGACCCCGAGGAGTCCAAGGGACTGGTGGAGCGGGAGGTGGTGCGGGTGGTGACGCCGGGGACGGTGGTGGAGCCGAATCTGCTGGAGCAGAAGGCGAACAACTACCTGGTCTCAGTGGTTGTGGAGGGCGGGCTGGCGGGCGTGGCCTACGTGGATATCACCACCAGCGAGTTCGCGGTGACGCAGCTGCCCCTGGAGCAGCTTGCAACGGAGCTGGAGCGGCTTACGCCTGCGGAGCTGCTGCTGCCCAAGGGAACGACGATTCCCGAGCTGAAGATCGAAGTGACGCGGACGGCCAGGGAGGCGCAGGACTTTTACCTGGAAGACGCCACGGAGCGGCTGCTGAGGCACTTCGGCGTGACGACGCTGGAGGCCTATGGGTGCGCCGACCTGCCCCTGGCGGCGCGGGCGGCCGGAGGCATCCTGGCGTACCTGACGGAGATGCAAAAGACGTCTCTGGCGCAGGTGACAGCGCTCTCCACCTATTCGGCTTCGGCCTATATGGCGCTGGACCCGCAGACGCGCCGGAACTTGGAGCTGACGCAGGGCGGCAGATGGGGAGCGGCGCAGCATTCGCTGTTGAGCGTGCTGGACCTGACAAAGACGGCGATGGGCGGGCGGCTTCTGCGCCGGTGGCTGAGCCAGCCGCTCTTGGACCGGCGGGCGATCGAGGAGCGGCTGGATGTGGCGCAGTGGCTGGTGGAGCATGCGACGCCCCGGGCGAAGGCCATCGCTACCGTCGGGCGCATCTCTGACCTGGAGCGGCTGGTGAACCGGGCGCGAGCGGGGATCGCGACGCCGAGGGAAGCGGTGGCGCTCCGTCGCGGGCTGGAGCTGTTGCCGGAGCTGCGGGAGGTCTTCGGGCAGGAGCCGCCGACGGCGGTGGAGGGCTTGCGCGCGAGGCTGAGGCCGTGCCAGGAGGCGGTTGACCTGGTGAAGGCGGCCATCGTGGAGGAGCCGCCGGCTATGGTGGCGGACGGCGATGTGATCAAGCCGGGGTTCAACGAAGAGCTGGACCATTTGCGGGAGGCTTCGCGGAATGCGAAGTCGTACCTGGCGAACCTGGAGCGGCAGGAGCGGGAGAAGACGGGCATCAAGTCGCTGAAGGTGGGGTACAACCGGGTCTTCGGCTACTACATCGAAGTGAGCAACGCCAACCGGGGCCAGGTGCCCGAAAGCTATGTGCGGAAGCAGACGCTGGTGGGGGGCGAGCGGTATATCACGCCTGAGCTGAAGGAGTACGAATCGCTAATCCTGAACGCGCAGGAGCGGATGCTGGAGATAGAGTCGGCGCTCTTCAAGCAAGTCCTACGGCAGCTGGCCGGGTACGGCGACGCGATCCTGGGGACGGCGGCGGCGGTGGCGGAGACAGATGTCTTTGCCGCCTTCGCGGAGACGGCGGCTCGGGGGAACTATACGCGCCCGGTGCTGACGGAGGGCGACGAGCTGCGGATCGTGAACGGGCGGCACCCCATCGTGGAGCGCAGCATCCCGCTGGGCGAGTTCGTGCCGAACGACACGGAGCTTTCAGGCAAAGAGAGCCAGGTGGTGATCCTCACCGGGCCGAACATGGGCGGGAAGTCCACCTATCTGCGCCAGGTGGGGCTGATCGTGCTGCTGGCGCAGATGGGCTCGTTCGTGCCTGCGGACAGCGTCCGGATGGGGATCGCGGACCGGGTCTTCACGAGGGTTGGCCTGCAGGACGACCTGGCGACGGGGCAGTCCACGTTCATGGTGGAGATGGTGGAGACGGCCCATATCTTGAACAACGCCACGCCGCGATCGCTCATCATCCTGGACGAGATCGGGCGCGGGACGAGCACGTACGACGGGCTTTCCATCGCGCGGGCGGTGGCGGAGTTCATCCACAACCACCCGCGCCTGGGGGCGAAGACGCTCTTCGCGACGCACTACCATGAGCTGACGGAGCTGGCGCAGGTGCTGCCGCGCGTGAAGAACTATCACGTCGCCGTCTCCGAGGAGGGTGGGAAGGTGGCCTTTCTGCACAAGATCGTGCCGGGGGCGGCGGACCGGAGCTACGGCGTGCATGTGGCGCAGCTGGCGGGGATGCCGAAGCCGGTGATCGCGCGGGCGCAAGAGGTGCTGACGACGCTGGAATCGGAGAAGGCGGGACGGCCGAGGCGGATGAGGGCGGAGGCGCCGCAGGTCCAGGTGCAGATGCGGCTCTTCGCGCAGCAATCGAAGACGCTCGAGGAGCTGAGGCGGCTGGACGTGAGCGGGATGACGCCGCTGGAGGCGATCACAAAGCTCTACGAGCTGCAGGAGAGGGCGAAGGCGGGGGGCGGGGCGTAAGGGGTTGAAGACGACAGGGCCATCGGCGTAGTTGGCCTGCTCGTGGCACCGTTCTTCGACAGCGAAGCTTAGGCCCGTCGGAAATGCGGGAGCACGACGCCGGGCTTGACTTCCGTGAAGACGACATGGACCGGCATGCCGATCTTTATCTCCTTCGTCGGCACGTCTAATAGGTTGCTGACGACCCGGACGCCCTCAGACATCTCCACGAGCACGAAGTTGTAGGGCACCAGCGTTTGCAAGGCCTTATTGCCGCTCGGGTGGTTGGGAATGGCGTAGCTATAGATCTTTCCCGTCCCCTTGGACTTCACCCACGTGAACTCGCCGGAGCCGCAGTCCGGGCACATGGGCCGGACCGGATAGCGAAAGACGTGGCACTTGCCGCACTGCTGGATCAGAAACTCATGCCGCTTGCAGCCTTCCCAGAACGGTGCGGTGTCGTCGTCAGGCAGGGGTATGGAGGACGGGAAATCGGTTTTCAGGCCCAGGTCGGCTTGTGTCAGCTGTTTGTCCATGGCGTTCACCTTCTGAGGATGAGGGTGCTGCTGGGGTCGTCCGCCGCGCCGCATACGAGCGTCAGCTCGGCGTCTTTCACCTGGGCCGTTGAGGTCCCGCGTATCTGGCGAACCGCCTCCGGGATCAGCTGCACGCCGTGGATATAGCCCTCCGAGAGGTTGCCGCCGGCGGTGTTGATCGGCAGCTGTCCACCGAGCTCGATGCGGCCGCCCTCTGCGAAGGCGCCTCCCTCTCCCACGCCGCAGAAGCCGTAGGCCTCCAGGGCCATGAGGACGAGCGGCGTGAAGTGATCATAAAGCTGCGCGCAGTCTATATCCTTGGGCTCAACGCCGGCGATGGCGTAGAGATTCTTCGCGCTTGCCGCCGCTTCATGGGTCGTGGTCATGGGCGTGCGATGGATCGCGGTGGGCGGCGGCCACACTGGCTGTCTGCCTGCGCCCTGGGCGGCGGCGAGGATATAGGCAGGCCGCTGTTTCAGGTCCTTAGCCCGTTCAGCGGTGGTGACGATGAAGGCTACTGCACCGTCCGTCTCGAGGCAGCAATCGAAGAGGCGGAGGGGTTCGCAGATCATGCGGGAGCCGAGGTGCTCTTCCATGGTCAAGGTGCGGTTGTGCATCACGGCCTTGGGATTGCGATTGGCATGCTTCCTGCAGGCCACGGCGACTGCGCCGAACTGTTCCGGCCTGATATTGAAATCGTGCATGTAGCGCGTCACCGCAAGGGCGCGCCGGTGGACCGGGGTCACGATGCCGAACGGGGCAAAGAACTGCTCCAAACCGGCTGAGCCTTCCTTGCCCGACCAGGAGCCGAACCGCCGCCCTGACGCCGTTCGCAGGGAGCGGTAGCATGCCACGTAGTTCGCTTGGCCGGTGGCTACGGCCATCATGCCGAGGAGCGCAGTTGCGCAGGCGCCTCCTCCGCCATAGCTTGTGGTCGCCCAGTACCTGATGTTCGGAAGGGCCAGGGCGTTGACGAGTGGGATAGGGGAGGCAACATCAGAGTCGAAGCAGACGAGGCCGTCAAGCTCGTTGGCGCCCAGTCCCGCGTCCGCAATGGCGGCATGTATCGCTTCGGCGGCTAATCGAAGCTCGCTCCTGCCTGCAGCTTTGGAGAACTCGGTTGCGCCGATGCCGACGACGGCTGTCGTATCGCGAAGGGGGCGTGATGATTGTGAAGGCATATGGGTGATCTCCCGGAGGCCCTATCGGTGGCGAATGATTCCGGCACGATGGGCCGGCCGTTCGCAGAGCGGGCAATCTACGCTCCTACGATCGCAGGATGGCGGGAGGTGAGTATGACGAATTGCAATAGGGACGGCAACACTGCGCACCGTTGGGGGATCGCCTGACCGTGGGATTTTCTCTTGGAATGATTCCCGGTCAGCGACAGATACAGGCGCTTCCCGGTAGGCACTTTAGTGGAGGCATCGTAGGCGACGCGTTCCTTGCACGGCCCTGGCGCCTTCTACAAGACGCGGCTGAACCAGAAGAGGGAGAGGGCCGCAGCGATGACCATGAGTGCGACGGCGGCTGCGGTGAAGATGAAGGTGATCTCCGTCTGCGCGCTCTTGAAGACGAGCCGGGTGCTCAGGTTCTTGTAGATCTCCTGCAGGTCGGTGGCGCTAGTGGCGTTGAAGTATTGCCCGCCGGTTGCCGCGGCGACCTGTTTCAGCGTCTCTTCGTCCAGCTGAACGCGGGCGGAGCGGCCTCCCACATTGAGGATGGCCCCGCCTGGGGTGCCGAGGCCGATGGTGTAGACGCGCAGTCCCCGATTGGCGGCCTGCGGGGCGACATCTATCGGACGGGGGCCGACGGTGTTCTGGCCATCGGTGAGGAGGACAACGATGACCGATTCCGTGGAGCCGGGAGGGACGGGCGGCAGAGCCGTGGGGGTCGGCGTGGGAAGCGCGCGAGGGTCGCGGAAGCCGAACTGGGGCTGAGGCGGCGGGATGTTGAAGGCGGCGTTGATGGACATGAGGAGGCCGCTGCCGATGGCGGTGCCGCGTTGGGGCAGGAGTTGGGCGATGGCGCTTGTAACGGCGATCTTGTCCACGGTAGGCGGCTGGACGATGAAGGCGCCATCGCTGAAGGAGACGACGCCGATGCGGACGTTCTTGGGCTGGGTGTCCACCAGGCTGAGAGCAGCCGTTTTCGCCGCATCGAGGCGGCTGGGCTGAACGTCCTCGGCGCGCATGCTGCCGGAGACATCTATCGCAAGGATGATGGTGCCTTCGCGCGATGGGAGCTTGAGCTCCCCCTGAGGGCGCGCGATGGCGACAATCATGACGGCGATGCCGAGCAGGAAGAGGGTAGGCGGGATGTGGCGCCTGATGCCGGGGCCACGGCCCAGCGCATCCTTCACGAGTGAGAGGCTGGCGTAGCGCACGGCGAACTTCCTGCGGCGGCGCTGGAGCCAGACGTATAGGCCGACGAGCGCCGGGACAAGGAAGAGGAGCCAGAGCAGGTTAGCCCAGATGAAGCTCACGGCTGACCCCCGGCAGCGGGCTTGGCGAAGGCGGCGGGAAGGGCCTTCCGCTGTTTGCGCAAGCGGGCTTGGCGCACGATTTCCCGGGCGAGATCGTCCCTGGTGGATAGCTCAACGGCGTCTACGCCCGAGCGGCTGAGGGCGGCCTTCAGCTGAGTTTCACGTCGCAGGGCAGACTCCACGAAGCGTCTCCGGAAGGCGCGGTCGTGGGTGTCCACCAAAAGCTGTTCCCCGGTCTCGGCATCTTGGATGCGCACGAGCCCCACATCGGGCAGCTCCATCTCGCCTGGGTCGTGAAGGCGGACGGCGAGGAGCTCGTGGCGGCGGGCGAGGATGGCGAGGGAGCGCTCCCAGCCGGGGGCGCTGAGGAAATCGGAGAGGATGAAGATGAGGGAGCGGCGCTTGATGAGGCGGAGACCTTCGGTAAGGAGCTTGGAAAGGTCCGTCGGCGGCGAAGTGGCGCGCTTCGGCTGATCGAGCATCGCCTTCGTCATGCTCAGCACCTGATGGCGGCTGTTCCCGGCGGGGACGACGCCGTCAATCTCGCCGCTATAGAAGATAGCGCCGACGCGGTTGCCGTGGCGTGTGAGGAGCCGCGAAAGCACGGCGACGAACTCGATGAGGACGTCGCGCTTGGTGCGCTCCGCCGCGCCGAAGTCCACGGAGGGGCTGAAATCGAGAAGGAACCAGGCGGTCACTTCGCGGTCTTCCATATATTGGCGGACGTAAGGGGCGTTCATGCGGGCGGTGACGTTCCAATCTATATAGCGAACGTCGTCCGTCAGCTCATATTCTCGGATCTCGGCCAGATCGAGGCCGAAGCCGTGAAAGAGCGTGCGGTAATCGCCCTGGAGGAGGCCGTCCAAGCGGCGGATGACGGTCCAATCGAGCCGCTGGAGGAGTTTCTCAGCGTTGCGCATGGGACTCCTCGGCGGTGCGAAGGGGTTGTGTGGGCTGGGGCACGAGGCGGAGGATGCGCTGGAGGACGGCATCGGCCGAGAGGCCTTCCGAGACGGCCTCATAAGCGAGGACGAGGCGGTGGCGCATCACGTCTAGGGCGAGATCGGTGAGGTCCTGGAGGACGGCGTAGGAGCGGCCGCGGATGAAGGCCATGGCGCGGGCGCCGACGACAAGATTGATGGAGGCGCGGGGGCTGGCGCCGTACATGATGTAGCGGGAGAGCCCGGCATCGCCGAACTTGCCGGGTTCGCGGGTGGCCGAGGCGAGGCGGACGGCGTACTGGATGAGGGCGGGATCAACGTAGACGGCCTGGCTTTCGCGCTGGAGCTGGAGGAGGCGCGCCGTGGTGACGACGGGCTGGACGGCGGCCATCGCGCCGGTGACCCGCTCGACGATGACGTACTCCTCGGTCTCGCTCGGGTAGCTGACGAGGACCTTCATCATGAAGCGGTCAACCTGGGCCTCAGGGAGCGGGTACGTGCCTTCGGTCTCGATGGGGTTTTGGGTGGCCATCACGAGGAAGGGCTGCGGCACCTTGTGGGTCTCGCCGCCGATGGTGACCTGGCGCTCCTGCATCACTTCCAGGAGGGCGCTCTGCACCTTGGCCGGGGCGCGGTTGATCTCATCGGCCAGGAGGAGGTTGGCGAAGACGGGGCCGAGGGAGGTGCTGAATTCGCCTGTCTTCTGATTGAAGATGCGCGTGCCGACGAGGTCGGCGGGGACGAGATCTGGCGTGAACTGGATGCGCTTGAAGGTGCCTTGGATCGCTTCGGCAAAGGTCTTGATGGTGAGGGTCTTGGCGAGGCCCGGCGCGCCCTCCACCAGGAGGTGGCCCTGGGAGAGGAGGGCGACGAGGACGCGCTCGAGGAGGTGGTCCTGGCCGACGATGACCTTCTTCACTTCGTACAGGACTTGCTCCATGACGGGAGCTTCCTTGGGGTTCACGATTTTCTGGTTCGTCATGACGCCTCCTCTGATTTTCGGGCTGGCCTGAGGCCAGCGCCTACGGTTTTCCGGGCGCGCCTGAGGCGTGCCCCTACTCTAATACCAGGGCGGGCCGCCCGCGCCGCCTGCGGCTTCTATGGGAACGGCGTAGCCGACGCCGACGAATGCGCCTTCGTTCTTTGGGTTCGTGAGTCCGGTGACGATGCCGACGACATCGCCGTTGCGGTTGACGAGGGGGCCGCCGGAGTTGCCGGGATTCACTGCCGCATCGAATTGGATCATGTTGGTGAGGTTGCGCCCGGAATTGGGCTCGCGGAAGGTCCTGCCGAGGCCGGAGACGACGCCGGAGGAGAGGGAGCGGGAGAGACCGAAGGGCGCGCCGATGGCGACGACGTGATCGCCGACGCGCAGGCCGGCGACGGGGGCGAGGGTGGCGGCGCGAACATCATCGGGAATCTCGGCGGCCCGGAGGATGGCGAGATCGCTCTCCAGTTGGGCGTTGACGACGACGGCGGGAGAGCGAGTGCCATCGGCGTAGTGGATCGTAATCGTCCCGGCGTTCTGCACGACATGGTAGCTCGTGAGGATGATGCCGGCCTCATCCACGATGACGCCCGAGCCGATGCCCCTGGCGCCCGCTGGAGCGCCGGGCTGAGGGTCATCGGTCGTGATGGTGACGACGGAGGCGGCAAGCATGGCGAAGATAAGGGATTCGTTCGAGGGTGCGGGCGTAGCCGATTCTAGGTGCTCCTGGATAACGGCCTCGATATCCCCCCGAGTGACTTGCCGCGGCGGGTCTTCGGTCGCCTTATATAGAAGGAAGCCAACGAAGGCGATGAGGATGCCGAGGGCGACAAGGGCGATTGCGCGGAAGCGTCGGAAGGCGGCGGCGAGGCGCCGTCGGAGGCCCACGCGGGGCGGGGGTGGCTGACCCGGATTGGCGGGCGGCTGAGCGGGTGGCGTGGGGCCGATCCGCTTATGCATCATAGGCAGTGCACGCCTCTCGGTATGGACGCTCGTGCGGCAAACGAGGCCTGAGCGCTGTTCGGCGATGAGGTCAGTAGATAGTACGACCCGTTTCTTAGAATCGGATTTGAGGGGCAATACTAGGGGTCACTCATCGGTATTGTCAACGAGAGCCGTCCCGTCCTCCCCTGGAAGCATACCGTCGGTTTGCTAGAATGTGTGCCCTGCCATGCCCATCCGCCTTCTATCCCAGGAGACAGTCGCGCGCATCGCCGCCGGAGAGGTGGTGGAGCGCCCTGTCTCGGTGGCGAAGGAGCTGATCGAGAATGCGCTGGACGCTGGCGCCAAGCAGGTGGACGTTGAGGCGCAGGGCGGCGGCATCGCGCTCCTGCGGGTGGCGGACGATGGCTCAGGCATCGCACCCGGTGAGCTGGAGATCGCCTTCCAGCGGTACGCCACGAGCAAGATCGAGTCATCAGAGGACCTGGAGCGCATCGCGAGCCTGGGATTCCGGGGCGAGGCGCTCTCCAGCATCGCGGCGGTGGCAGATGTGACGCTGGTGACGCGGCGGAAAGAGGACGTGGGCGGCTCGTTCATCCGCGTGGCGGACGGCGAGGTGAAGGAGCGGGGCCGGCGCGGCGCGCCGCAGGGGACATCGGTCACGGTGAAGCACCTCTTCCGCAACGTGCCTGCGCGTTTGAAGTTTCTGAAATCGAACGCGGCGGAGGCGGGGCGCATCTCCACCCTGGTGAGCCAGTATGCGCTCGCCTATCCTGAGGTGCGCTTTAGCCTCACGATTGACGGCAGGCGCGTCTTCGCCTCCCAGGGCAGCGGCGACCTCCGCGACGCGCTGACGCGGCTCTATGGCCTGGAGGCGGGAGAGGCGATGCTGGCGGTGGAGCACCGCGAGGAGCTGGGCGGGTCGGAGCTGGGTGTGCGGGGGATGGTCAGTTCGCCGGGCGTGACGCGCGCGAGCCGGAACTACATCACGATATTCGTGAACCGGCGCTTGGTGCAGAGCCGGACGCTCTCCTACGCCGTTCTAGACGCCTACCAGGGCCTGCTGATGACGGGGCGCTATCCCATCGCGGCGCTGGACCTGACGATTGACCCCTCGGAGACGGATGTGAATGTCCATCCCGCGAAGATGGAGATCAAGTTCCGGGACGAGGGGATCGCCTTTGCCGCGATACACCATGCCGTGCGAAATGCCCTTGCGGCCAGCGGCATCGCGCGGCCTGCCCAGGGGATGACGCCTGCGCCCGTGCCCGCGCCTGTGACGAACGCACCGGCGGCGCACACGCCCCTTTCGCCTGGGGCGGTGCAGCCCGTCTGGCGAGCGCCGGCGCCTGTGAAAACAGGCGCGCCTATCGCGCCGCCTGCGCCCGCTGCGCCAAGCGTTCAGGGTGAGCTGAAGCTGCCGATCCTGCGAGTTCTGGGGCAGATGCGGGAGACGTTCATCGTGGCTGAGGGGCCGGACGGGATGTATCTGATAGACCAGCACACGGCCCATGAGCGCGTGCTCTTTGACCAGCTGCGCAAGGCGAAGCGATCAGGGGCGGTGAAGGCGCAGGGCATGCTGCAGCCGGTGACGGTGGAGTTGACGCCTCAGCAGGAGCGGTTATTGGAGGAGCAGGGAGCAAGGATCCGCGACTACGGCTTCCAGGTGGAGCCGTTCGGCGAGCGCACGGTGTTGGTGCGCGGCGTGCCTGAGGCGCTCGGCGCCCTTTCGCCTGCGCGGGCGCTGCGCGATGTGCTGGACTATATGGAGTCGGAGGATCTGAAGGGCTACGACTGGGAGGACCGGCTGATCGCCAGCGTGGCCTGCCACGGCGCGGTGCGGGCGGGAAAGACGATGACACAGGCGGAGATGCAGGAGATGCTCCGTCTCCTGGAGGCGGCGGAGAATCCGCATTCCTGTCCGCACGGGCGGCCGGTGCTCCTGCGGATGACGACGGCGCAGTTGGAAAAGGACTTCTGCAGGAAGTAGCGTCCCACCTCTATGTTGCCCGGGCGGACAGCCCTATCCCCTCAGCGGAAGAGCGCATTCCAGCGCGCCTTGCTCCGGTGGTACGCGAAGGGCCACCGAGACCTGCCGTGGCGAAGAACGCGCGACCCGTACGCCATCCTGGTCTCCGAGGTGATGCTGCAGCAGACGCAGGCCGACCGCGTTGCGCCCAAGTACCTGGCGTGGATGGCCCGCTTCCCCAACTTCCAGGCGCTCGCCGTCGCGGCGACGAGGGAGGTCATCCGTGAGTGGTCGGGGCTTGGGTACAACCGTCGCGCGGTGAACCTGCAAGCCATCGCGCGGGAGGTTGTGACGCGGCACGGCGGCAGGCTGCCTGGCGATAGCGGATCGCTGAGGGCGTTCAAGGGGATAGGCGCCTATACTGCGGCGGCGGTGGTCTGCTTTGCCTTTGACGGGACGGCGCCTGTGGTGGATACGAATGTGCGGCGTGTACTGGGACGCATCGTTCTGGGCGGGCGGGCGGCATCGCCCCGGAAGATTGATGCGATCGCGGAGGCCGTGCTTCCGCGATCGCGGGCATACGAGTGGAACCAGGCGATGATGGAGCTTGGGGCGACGGTCTGCCTTTCCCGCGCGCCCCGGTGCGGCGACTGCCCGGCGCGCCGTATCTGCCGCGCGGCGCCGACGATCCAGCGGGTGCTGGCGAGGCAGGTCAGGGGGAAACAAGCGCAGCCGTTCAAGGGTTCGCGGCGCTACTACAGAGGCCGAGTCGTCGAATATCTGCGCGCGCTCTCCAGCGGCAGAGGGGCGACGATGGAGGATTTGGCGAAGGCGCTGGGAACGGGCAACCCGGACCCAAACTGGGTCGTAGACTTGGTGAGCGGGCTGGAGCGGGATGGGCTGGTGACGGTGCGAAAGAGGCGAGTGGCGCTGCCGGAGTAACGGCTAGAGCTTGATGGGCTTGGGAGGGATGCGGCAGCGCTCGGCGTTGACGACGGAGAGCAGTTCGTGGACGGCCTGATCCAGGCTATCGTTCACGATGGCGAAATCGAACTCCACGATGCGCTCCATCTCCTGGCGCGCGGTATCCAGGCGCGTGCGGAGGCTGGTGTCCGATTCGGTCATGCGCCAGCGGAGGCGGCGCTCCAGCTCCGGCATGGAGGGCGGGACGACGAAGGTCATGACGGCCTGGGGAACGGCCTTTTTGATAGTCGCCGCGCCCTGGACATCGGCTTTGATGATGACGTCCTTGCCGCCGGCGAGGGCGTTGTGGACCTGGGCCTTGGGGACGCCGTACCAGTTGCCGTAGACGTTGGCGTACTCGAGGAACTCGCCGCGCTTGATCATCTCCTCAAAGGTTTCCCTGGCGAGGAAGTGATAGTCCACGCCTTCGGTCTCATTCTGCCGCTTCTGTCTGGTCGTGGCGGTGACGGTGAAGTGGATGGGCAGGGCCATCAGACGCATCTTGTTGAGCATGGCGTCTTTGCCGACGCCTGAAGGACCGGAAAGCACGATAAGGACAGGTGTGCGACGGAGATAGGGATGCACGGAGGGTTAGTCCTCGGAGTCGTCTTTTTTCGCGGCCCAGGCGGCAAGGGCGCGAACGCCGTTGCGGTCGGCGATGAGGCGGCCGACGATGGTGCGCGGGGAGATGGCGGAGAGCATCACGTGGCCGGAATCGAGGACGAGGACGGCCTTGGTGCGGCGGCCGTTGGTCATATCGAGGAGCTGGCCGCGATCCTTGGCGCTGCTGATCATGCGATGGGTGGGGGAGGAGAAGGCGCCGCGGGCGCCTGAAGCCCCAGGGAGAATAGCGACGAGCCGTTTGGCGGCGACGACATTGTCGAAGCCGATATGTAGGAGCTCCGCCTTCATGCCGCCGAGCGTCCCCTTGGCCTAGCCGAATCTTGGCGTTCACTATAGAGCATGGTGTCAGGAAAGGCAAGGCGAACGCGGCGCGCCGCGCGCCGCCGCTTCTCTTGACATGCAGCCCATGCAAATCTACGCTACGAAGGCTTTTTCACAGAGAGGATACCCCAATGGATTTCCGACTTTCCGCCGAAGACGAAGCCTTTCGCCAGGAGGTCCGCGCCTTCCTGCTCAAGGAGCTGCCCAAGGACTGGGTCGGCACGATGGACGAATCGGGCACGACGGACCGGCCCGAGGTTGAGAAGCACATGAAGAGGAAGCTGGTGGAGAAGAACTGGCTGGCCCTCCCGTGGCCGAAGAAGTACGGCGGCTACGGCGCGGACATCATGAAGCAGCTGGTGATGAACGAGGAGATGGGCTACTACCGCGCGCCGGGACGAGACGGCCAGGGGATCGGGCTCATCGGCCCGTGCATCATGGTGCACGGGACGGAGGAGCAGAAGAAGGAGCACCTTGGGAAGATCGCGCGGGGCGAAGTGGTCTGGTGCCAGGGCTTCAGTGAGCCGGGGGCCGGCTCCGACCTCGCTTCGCTGCAGACGCGGGCGGTGGCGGACGGCGACGACTACGTGATCAACGGCTCCAAGATATGGACGACGCTGGCGCATAAATCGGACTGGATACACATCCTCACGCGCACGGATTCGAACGCCCCCAAGCACAAGGGCATCACCTACTTCCTGCTGGACATGAAGACGCCGGGCATCGAGATCCGGCCCCTCATCAACATGGCGGGCGGCCACGGCTTCAACCAAGTCTTTTTCAACGATGTCCGCGTGCCGAAGCGCAATATGCTCGGCGACCTGAACCGGGGATGGTACGTGGCGACGACGACGCTCGACTTCGAACGCTCGATGATCGGCTTCTCCGCCGGGATGCGGCGGACGATGGACGATGCTATCGCGGCGCTCAGGGCGATCACGATCAATGGCAAGTCGCCGCTGCAGGACCCGCTGGTGCAGAACAAGCTGGCCGACTTGACCGTGGGCATCCAGATCAGCCGCGTGCTGGCCTATCGGGTGGCGTGGATGCAGCACAAGGGCCTGGTACCGAACATGGAGGCCTCAGTCAACAAGTGCTACTCCACGGAGCAGAGCCAGCGGCTGGTGCGCACGCTTCTGCCCATGTTCCAACTCTACGGGATGATCGCGCCCAAACAGAAGCACACCGTCATGCACGGCCGCTTGGAGAACACCTATATGACGACGATCCCGGCCACCATCGCGGCGGGAGCATCGGAGATCCAGCGCAACATCATCGCGACGCGCGGCCTCGGGTTGCCGAGGTAGCGGCGCACCTCCGGCCCGGTCACCGCGCCTTCCTTCCGGTTCTTCCCCAGAGCCGGGCCGCCCTTCCCACTTGGCTAGAATAGTGTCCTTATGAGCACACAGGACGTCCCCCGCCAGGTGGAGTTCATTGACGATGCGGCCGGCTTAGAGGCCCTTGCGCGCGCCCTGGCGAAGGAACGGCGGATCGCCTTCGATATGGAGTCGAACGGCTTCTTCCGCTACCCGGAGCGCATCTGCCTTATCCAGATTGCCTCAGCGCAAGGCATCTTTCTCGTTGACACCGCGGCTCTGGAATACGTGGAGCCCTTGGGCGCGGTGCTGGCGGACCCGGGCATCGAGAAGATCATCCACAGCGCCGACTACGACCTTCGCAGCCTCGACCGGCAATGGGGCTTCCGGGTGCGCCTCATCTCCGATACCAGCGTCGGGGCGCATTTCTGCGGCTTGGACAAGCTTGGATTGGGGACGGTGGCCGCCCAATTCCTTGGGGTGATGCTGGAGAAGGAGAAGAGGCTCCAGCGTGCCGATTGGGGCGTGCGGCCGCTTTCCCAAGAGGCGCTGGACTACGCCGCGGCGGATGTAGCCTATCTCCTGCAGCTGCGGGACGCGATTTCCGTGAAACTGGCGGAGCTTGGGCGCACGGCCTGGGTGGAGGAGGAGTGCCGCCGTCTGGAGGAGATCCGCTACGAGGGAGACGCCTCCCCGGAGACGGCCTACCTTTCCGTGAAGGGGAGCCGGACGCTGGACGGGCGCGGGCTCGCGGTGCTGAAACGCCTCTATCTTCTTCGCGAGAAAGAGGCGCTGCGCAAGGGGCGGCCGCCCTTCCGCGTCTTTGGGAATGATGTGCTGCTGCACATCGCGGCGAACCCCAAGGCAGAGCTGAAGGATGCCCCTGGGATGACGCATCTGCTGCTGGAGCGCTACGGGAGGGCTATCAAACAGGCGATGGAAGAGGGCCTGGAGGCGCCGCCTGAGAAGAGGCCGCCGCCGATGCACCCGTTCCTGCCGAGGCCGACGGCGGAGCAGCTGGCCCGGATGCAGAAGCTGCGGGCATGGCGCAACGAGGTTGGGAAGCAGCTAAGCCTGGACCCGGCGCTGGTGTGGCCCATGGCGAGCCTGGATCGCTTGATGCGAACGCCGGAGCTCTTCGACCGGGAGTTGGCCTTGCCCGATGTGCGGCGATGGCAGGCGGCGGAGTTCGGGGCCTCGCTGCGGGCGGCGCTGGGCGGTTAGGCCTTGCCGCGGGCGGCGGAGGCGGCCTTGCCGGCGACGGCGACCTTCCCTTTGGCTTCCGACTTCCAGGCGTCGCGGACGGCCTGAGCGACGGCGGGGACGACGGTCTTATCGAGTGCCCAGGGGATGACCTTCTCGGGAGTGGGCCTCTTCACCAGCGCGGCCAGGGCCTTTGCGGCCTCCACCTTCATGCGCGAGGTGATGCGCGGCGCGCGCACATCCAGGGCGCCGCGGAAGATGCCGGGGAAGGCGAGGCAGTTGTTGATCTGGTTGGCGAAATCGCTCCGGCCGGTGCCGACGATCGCCGCGCCGGCCTTCTTGGCCAGGTCAGGCATGATTTCCGGCACGGGGTTCGCCATGGCGAAGATGATGGGGTCTTTGTTCATGGAGCGCACCATCTCCGGCGTGACGATGCCTGCGGCGGAGACGCCGATGAAGACATCGGCGCCTTTGAGGGCGTCGGCGATGCCGCCACGGATATCGCGGGGGTTCGTCACTTCGAGCATCTTCTTTTTGACCGGCGTGAGGTCGGTGCGGCCCTTGTGGATGGTGCCCTTGGTGTCCACGAGGGTGATATCGCGGGCGCCGGAATCCAGGAGGATCTTGGTCGTCGCCCAGCCTGCGGCGCCTGCGCCGGACATCACGATCTTCACGTCCTTGATCTTTTTCCCGGTTATGGCTAGGGCGTTGATGAGGCCGCCGAGGGTGACGACGGCAGTGCCGTGCTGATCGTCATGGAAGACCGGGATGCCGAGGTCTTGGAGCGCCTCTTCGACCTCGAAGCACTTGGGGGCGGCGATATCTTCCAGGTTGATGCCGCCGAAACTGGGAGCAAGGTAGCGGACAGTCTTGACGATCTCCGCAGGGTCCTTGGTGTCCAAGCAGATTGGGATGGCATCAACTCCTGCGAGGTTCTTGAAGAGGATGGCCTTCCCTTCCATGACGGGCATCGCGCCAAGGGGGCCTTGATCGCCGATGCCGAGGACGGCGGTGCCGTCTGAAACGACGGCGACGGTATTGGCGCGGTTGGTCAGCTCGAAGGAGAGGGACTTTTCGGCGGCGATGGCAAGGCTGACGGCGGCGACGCCGGGCGTGTAAGCGACGGAAAGGTCCTCTATGGTCTCAAGGGGCATCTTGGAGACGATAGCGACTTTGCCTTTGGTCTCCCGATGGCGCTTGATGGAAAGTTCACCGTAATTCATGGGCAATAGGCCTCCTAAGCGGACGAACACTATACCAGAACAGGCCCTGCTGACCTAGGGGTGCAGTGCGGCTGCATCTTGTTGCCGGGGTTATGCGCCCGCTTTGAGCTCGGCCCGGCTCCTCAGGAGACGCACGATATTCTCCCGGCTCAGAACGCCGACGACGCGCTCGCCATCCAGCACAGGGACCTGATTCACGTCGGCGTTATCCATGATTTCTATTGCTTTGAGCAATTCGTCTGATTGCTTGACAGTGGCAACCTTCCCCACGGGAACCATCACGTCTGCCACGCGGGTCTCCCGGCGCTTTTCGCGCGACACCTTGCGGATGTCCTGGAGGCTCAGGACGCCCTCCCACTTCTCCGCTTCGCCGACGAGGAAGAAGCGCTTGCCGGAGAAGTTGATGTAGCTATCTATCAACGTCTGCAGGTCTATGCGCTTGAAGATGAAGGAGGTGTCCCTGGACATCACTTCGCGCACGTAGATGCCTTCCAGGGCCTGGCGGATGGCGACTTGGGCGTAGCTCTGGGAGGCGGCGTTCTCCAGGAACCAGCCGATGAAGGCGATCCAGAGGCCGCTGGAGAGATCGTTGTACCAGAAGGCGCGGATGACGCCGATGAAGATGAAGAGATAGCCGACGCCCCGCCCGACCGTGGTGGCGAAGCGGGTGGCGCTGACGAAGTTGCCCTTCACGGCCCAGACGATGGCGCGGAAGACGCGGCCGCCGTCCAAGGGAAAGCCGGGGATCATGTTGAATGTGGCGACCATGATATTGATGCTGCCCAGATAGTAGGCGAGCCCGGCGATGGAGTCGTTGCGATCGCTGGCGGCGAAATAGATGCCGAGGAAGATGCCGCCGATGGTCAGGCTCACCAGCGGCCCAGCGAGGGCGATGAGGGCCTCCACCTTCGGCCGCGGCGGGTCCTTGGCTATCTGGGCGACGCCGCCGAAGACGAAGAGGGTGATGCTCTTGACGCCGATATCGTACCTCTTGGCAACGAGGCTGTGGCCGAGCTCGTGGGCCAGGACGGAGGCGAAGAAGAGCAGGCTGGTGAGGATGGCGACGCCCCAAGTTTGGAACCCGCTCCATCTTGGGAATTCGCTGGGAAAGTAGTTGCTCCCCAGGATGCCGGTGATAAGGATGAAGACGATGAACCAGGTGTAGTGGACGCCGATGGGTATGCCGAAGATGCGCCCGATCTTTATGGAACTGCCGAACACGGACGGCCTCCTCGCTGCTGCGAGGCATCATTATATAGAAGCGGTGTTACTGGCGGATGGGCGCAGGGCCTTCCATGAGCCCGTTGATGAGGAAGTCGGAAGGATCCTGCTACCGCGCGGCGCGCTTGTAGGGGCCGGAGCCGATGGCCGTGAAGCAATCGCGCGCCTTTTGGGGGACGATGGCCTTGCGGTGGAACTCTTCATCGTAGATGCGCGTGCCCTTGATGGCGGGGCGGACGGGGTCCCAGCTCTGCACCTTGGCCTTGGAGGCGATGGAGAAGGTCCAATAGTTGCCTGCATAGGTGGCCAGGGGCGCGGCGTAGAGTCCGACGGACGGAAAGACCTTGCCGAGATAGCCCTGCACTTGGTTGATGAAGACGATGTGGTAGTGCAAGGACTCCGTCTGCATGGCAAAGAGGCCGTTGGGCGTGAGGACGTTCGCCGCGGTCTTGAAGAAGTCCTGAGTGCTCAGGGTCTTCGCCGGGCCCACGGGGTCAGTAGAGTCCACTAGAACGGCATCGAAGCGCTCGCCGGTCTCGCGCATATACTTCGCGCCGTCCATGTTAAGGACGGTGGCCCTGGGCGATTTGAAGGCCACGGCCACCTGGGGGAAGAAGCGCTTGGACGTTTCGATGACGAGGGCGTCTATATCAATAAGGACGGCCTTCTCCACGGTGGGATGCTTGAGGGCTTCGCGGAGGGTGCCGCCATCGCCGCCGCCGATGATGAGGACCTTTTTCGGCGCCGGGTGCATGTGGAGCGGCACGTGGGCCAGCATCTCGTGGTAGAAAAACTCGTCGCGGTCCGCGAGCTGGACCACATCGTCAATGGTCATGATGCGCCCGAAGAAATCATGCTCGAAGACTTTGACGTGCTGGTAGGGGCTCTTCTTGGAGAAGAGACGCTTGTTCACCTTGTAGCGGTAGTTGATGGGCGCAAAGGGATCAGACTCGGCGAACCAGAACTTTGGCATCGGTGCTCTATCCTACGATGATGGTGCGGGGGCTGGGAAAGCCGTTGAAGTCCGTGCCGTAGCAGGTGGTGTAGGCGCCGCATGCGGGGATGGCGATGCGGTCGCCGACTTTCACCTGGGGCAACATGACGTCTCTGGCGATGGTGTCCATGCTATCGCAGGAGGGGCCCGCGAGGGTGCACTGTTCCACGGGGCCGGGCGCTTCGCTCAGGTAGCGGTACTTGATGCCGCCCAGGGCTTCAGCCAGGCCCTGGAAGATGCCTGTGTCTATGTAGACCCAGCGCGTGCCGTCGCGATCGGCGACGCCGACCACGGTGGTCACGATGGTGCCGGCGCGGGCGATCATGGCGCGGCCGGGCTCCAGGAAGGTCTCCGTGCCCGCGGGGAAGAGGGCGTCGCGCGCGGCGTAGACCGTCTTCGCGATCTCCTGCACGCTGGGGAATTCGGGGTTCGTGTAGTAGACGGGCATGCCGCCGCCAACGTTCAGCGTGGTGAGGCGGATGCCCTTCTTCTTCGCCTTGTCCCAGAGATCGCGGACCACTTGGAGGGCGATGGGCCAGCCCTTCAGCTGGCGGTTCTGGGAGCCGATGTGGAAGGTGACGCCCGCCGTCTTGAGGCCCTTGGCCTTGGCGAGCAGGAGAAGCTGGAGCGCCAGCTCCGGCCCCACGCCGAACTTCTTGTCCAGTGGCCATTCGCTGCCTTCGTTCGGCACCGTGAGGCGGACGCAAGGGCTGGAGTTCGGAGCGAGTTCGGCGAGCTTGTCAATCTCGGCTTTGGAATCGTAGACGAAGTGGCGGATGCCTGCGGCGTAAGCTTCCTTGATGAAGAGCGGCGACTTGATGGGATTGCTGGTGATGATGCGGTGGCCGGGTACGCCGATGCCTTGCAGGATGCGAAGCTCGCCCAGGCTGGAGATTTCGAAGTCGCAGCCCAGGGCGTGCAGCTCGCTCAAAACGTCCGGGTGGGAGTTCGCCTTGATGGCGTAGCAGATGCGGGAGCCGGTGAAGCTGCGCTTGAATGCGAGGAAATCTTCGCGGAGAACGTTGCGATCAATGAGGAGAGCGGGAGTCTCAGGCACGCTCGCGAAGAGGTGCTTGAGATTTTCTATTGACGGCGCTGCATGTGTGAGCAACGGGGCAACCCCTCCAGACTTTCCAGATGGGCCCGCCCGTCACCGGGTGGTGGGCTGCGGAATCGCGGATGAATTTTCTACTACAATACCATCGAGTTTTCATAATCACAATAGTTTTCACGACGAATTTATGAAACAGTTTTCCGCAACGAGCGGTCGTGAGCGGCGGCGAAGCGCATGACGATCATCGAGCGAACCATCGTCATCCGCGAGTCGCTGCGCATCGCCGCGCCCCCGGAGCGCGTGTGGCGCGTCTTCACGGATCTCGAAGGCTGGCCCCGGTGGAACGATGTCGCGCGCTCGCCGAAGCATCGCAAGGGCGAGCCGTGGACGCTCGGCGCCGAGGTTGCCTTCACGGTGAAGCCGTGGTGGAAGTCGCTCCGGATATGTGCGGAGGTGATCGAGGTGAGGCGGCCGACGGCCGTCACGTGGGTCGGCAGCAGCGGCGGCATCTTCGGCAAGCACACGTTCATGTTCGAGGCTGACGGCGAGGGCACCCTGGCGACGACGATGGAGATATTCAGCGGCCCCGGCCTGGGCCTGATGTGGCTCGTGATGCCGCAGGCGCGGGTTCGCGAGCTCTTTGTCCGGTGGCTGCACACGCTGAAGGCGGAGGCGGAGGGGCGGTAGCCGCCGCTAGACGCGCCCGCGCAGCTGCCCTTGCAGGCGCTTGGGGATGGGGCGCTTCGCCAGGAGGATGAAGACCGCGCCGACCGCGGAGACGCATGCGAACATGATGAAAGTGGGGCCGTAGCTGTCCGTGTGGACATAGAACGTCCCGGCCAGGCGGTTACCGATGAAGACGCCTGCCGATTGCAGGACGCTTCCGATGCCGGTGAGCGTGGCGATGGAGGCGCGTCCGAAATACTCGGCGCGCACAGCGAAGGCGGCGCTGCCGCCGCCGCCGTTGGCGGAGGCGTAGACGGCGAAGACCAGCAGGATGAGCCAGTAGCTTTCGGCGAAGAAGAAGCCCACCATCGCCAGCGCCATGACCATGGAGACGCCCGCGGTGACGTAGCGCTTATCGTACTTGTCCGCCAGGTAGCCGATGCCGAAGCGGCCGGGGATCATGAAGACGCCGAGCAGGGCGATGATCGTGGCGCCGGTGGTGGCGGAGAAGCCCTTGCTCACCATGGCCGGGACGAACTGGGTGGCCAGCGCGCCGACGACGACGGTGCGCGTGGCGAAGTTCAGATTGACCAGCCAGAAGGCCTTGGTCACAAGCGCCTCTTTGACGGTGAAGTTGATCTCCGTGGCCGCCGTGAGCTTCCCTTCCGGGTCGTAACTCTGGGGCTTGGTATCGCCGTCCGGGTAGAGGCCGTACGGCTCCGGCCGGTAGCGGAAGGCGGGAACCAGCGGCATGGTGATGCAGAAGACTATGAGTCCGCAGATCCACGTCGCATCGCGCCAGCCGAATTCCCGGATGAGAAGCGCCGCCAGGGGCGTCACGGCTCCGCCGAAGCCGAAGCCCATGGGGCCGATGGCGTAGGCAAGACCCCTGCGCTTGATGAACCAGTTGCCGATGGTGGCGATGGAAGGCGCGACGATCATCCCGTTACCGATGGCGAGGATGATGTAGTAAGCCGTGAACTCGCCGATGGAGTGGGCCCGGCCCAGGAGGACAAACCCCCCCGACATGAGAAGCACGCCGACGAACATGATCCGCCTCGCGCCCAGCCTGTCCACGAAGAAGCCGAGGAAGGGGCCGATGATGGCGCTTTCGATGGGCGCGATGCCGATAGCGGTGGAGATCACCTCGCGGTTGGTGTTGAGGGACTCTTCCAGCGGGATGATGAAGGCCGAGAGGCCGAAGTTGAAGAACCCGGAGACGCCGGTGCTGACGATGAGGGTGGCAAAGACGATGTACCAGCCGAAGAAGATGCGCTTAGGCAGGAAGGGGAAGGGGCGGGCCGGTGGTGGAGGCTTGGTGGTCAAGGCAGGGCCTTTGTGCGGTGCGCCGCGAGGATACATGAGAGCGGGAGCTGGGGGCAAGGTGAAGGGCCGGAGGCACGACGGGCGAAAGCTCTGGTACTATAGATGAAAGGGAATTCATGCTTGACACCGTCATGACGCCCGCCAAGAAGCGCTCCGGCATACTGCTGGCGACGACGAATCCAGCGAAGATGGAGAAGCTGCGCTGGATGCTCGACGGGCTTGGCCTGGAGTTCCACACGCCGATGGAGATCTCGAACGCGCCGATCCACACGGAAGACGGCTACACGCACCTGGAGAATGCCGAGGCGAAGGCGGTCCTCTGGTCGGACGCATTCGAGGGGCTGGCGGTGGCGACCGACGGCGGACTGGTGATACCTGCGCTGGGCGATAGCTGGGATTCCCTGCGGACCGCGCGCTTCGCCGGGCAGGAGGCCACGGATGCCGTGCGGGCGAAGAAGCTCTTGGAGATGATGGCGCACCTGCAGGGTGAAAAGCGGGTGGCCTTTTGGGTGGAATCGGTGGCGCTGGCCGACCAGGGCGATGTGCTGATGACCTGGGAGGCTCACAGCGCCAAGGGCTATATCGTCACCGAGGCCGACCCGGCGAAGGTGAAGCCCGGCTTCTGGGCCTTCTCTCTCTGGCGCATGCCGGAGTTCAGCAAGGTCTACGCCGAGCTGACGCCCGAGGAGCTGCACAAGGCGGACGACCATTGGGGACACCTGCGCGAGCGCGTGCAGGAGTACTTCAGGATGGCGAAGCCGCGCTGAGCGCCTTCGCCGCTACCGGCGCTTGGCGAGCGTAAGCTCCGCCACCCGCTTGCCCAGGGCGCGCGCCTGTTCCAGATCGGCCTCCTGCACCGTGCCTGCCGCCGTTGCGCCGTAGTAGGAGCCGGTGGTGCGCATCCCTTCGTTCCAGGGGAGCCCCACGATGATCATGCCCCCGGCGATCATCCAGTGGATGAGCATGAGCAAGGTAGGCTCGATGCCCGCCGATTTGGAAGAGCCGGCCGTAAAGGCCGCGCCCAGCTTGTCCTTGATCTGCCCTTCCGACCAGAGGTCGCCCAGGCCGTCCATCCAGGACTTCATCTTGCCGGTGATGCCCGTCCAGTTGGGCGAGCCGAGGACGATGGCGTCCGCCTTTTCCAGGTCGGCCTTCGTCGTCTCCTCTATCCGCGAAAGGCGCGCGGTGACGCCGGGGACGGAAGAGACGCCCTTGGCGATCCCACCGGCGAGCTTCTCGATGAGGCCGCCCCGACTATCGAAGACGATGAGGACGAGGGGCATTAGCGTCTGCCCTTTCCTAGAGCGAATGGCCGTGCATCGTGCCAAAATCCGCTGTCGTCCGCCAGCAGCCAAACGGACTCAGCCTTAGAGGCTACCGGCAGACCCCTCTCACAAGCTCGTGCGAAATCCTTCTCAATCGATGGTAGGGCTTCTCGGTCCGTATCCGCGACAGTGAGATGAGGAATCACGATTGGGAAAGCGCCCTTATATGGCGGGTAATCAGGGTATGCCGCGGTAACGGCCATCGTCATATCCTTGAAGTATCTTTCCGGATCGGGTGCGAGATAGAGGACGCCTGGGAAGCGGCTTATTGTAGTGAGCGAGAAGGGGAAAGCCTGCATATGCGCAAACAGCGATGCCAGATTCGCAAAGTCATCCTTTGTCAGTTCAGAGAGTGGCTTAAAGGGGTACAGGATAGTGATATGCGCGGGGACTCCGACTGCGGCAGATGGATCGAATTTCTTGCGGAACGGCTCAACCAAAGGTTCAGATTCGGGCACCTTCACTATCAGCGCAGTCTCGCCGTGGCCCCTCATAGCCGTCACATCTCCAGGCCTAAGGCTTTAAAGATTTCCGCGAAGTGGCCCGGGTTACCGGGATTGTAGAAGCTGTTGGCGTGGAGGACGACGCCGTTTTGGTCAATGACAAAGACGGCCCTGCGGGCGCGCTCTGTGGCGGGATCCGCGACGCCGTACTGGGAGGCGATGCCCAGCGATGGGTCGCTGGCTAGGGGAAAGGGCAGGCCGCCGAGCTTCTGGGCGAAGGCCTTGTGCGAATCCAGGCCGTCAGAGCTGATGGCCACAACCTGCGCGCCAAGCTCTTGGAAGGTCGCGAACTCCTCTTTGAACGACGCGACCTCCGAAGAGCAGAGGGGCGTGGCATCTTCCGTGTAGAAGGCCAGGAGAAGCTTGCCCTTTTTCAGGAGGTCGGCGAGGCGGAGGTCGCCTGAGGCGCTTGCAGCGGTGAAGTCAGGCGCTTGCCGGCCCGCTTGGAGTTCTGGACTCATCGGGGCCTCGCGCCGTTCAGGGCTTCTTGAACTTCTTCAGCTCGTCGTAGACCCGGTTCATCTCTTCATCGGCCGGGTTCTTGGTGTAGTAGGGCTTCACCACAACGCCGCCAAAGGCCAGGATGACGCCGGAGTGATCGTCTATGCAGAAATCGGGGACAACGTCCACGCCCAGCTCGATGAGGGTTTCGCGATAATCGGAGAGCGGCTTGAGGTAGCAGGTCTCGATGAACGACTTCAGATCATGGCGGCGGACGACCTCCCAGCGGATGCCGACGCCCGACCAGATGTAGATCTTGTGGCCGTCCTGCTTGATCTTCTCGAAGGTCTCCCGGACGAAAGGGCGGAGGCTGCCGTCTTCCGCAATGAGGGTGTAGTCGACATCGAAAAAGACGTTCATAGTCTCCTACTCGGTGCAACGGCCACGAATTATACCAGATTCATGCCGCCTTGCTGGGCAAAAAACCTAGGCGTCCCGACCAGGTCGGGACGCCTAGAACATGCCGCGTCTTGCAGGGTCGCCTACCCCTTGGCGCTGTGGCGGGAAAGGGAGGGAGTCGAACCCACCGTCCTTCCGGGAACGGAAGGACCAACGGTTTTGAAGACCGCGAAGCCCACCGGGACCCATCCTCTCCCACAGCGCCTGGCGGCTAGGCGGTCATCAGGGCGTCTACCCTGCGCTTGATCTCCCGCTTGGGCACCGCGCCCACGATCTGGTCCACGGGCTTGCCGCCCTTGAAGATGAGGAGCGTGGGGATGGCCCGCACGCTGTACTTCATCGAGGTCTCGGGATTCTCATCCACGTTGAGCTTTACAAAGGAGACCTTGCCGTCATACTCCGTGGCCAGCTCTTCCACCACGGGGGCGATCATGCGGCACGGGCCGCACCAGACGGCCCAGAAGTCAACGACGACGGGCGTCGCGGCCTTCAGGACCTGCGCTTCAAAGTTCTGGTCGGACACTTCAACGGGCTTTGCCATGGCAACCTCTTCTCTGCCTGTGGTTTTCAGCTGTGCATTAGCTTTGATGCGAGACCTGTGTCTTGGGATTCATCCCGGATGGCTGGAGCCACCCCTCCCGGATCATGCGCAGGGAGAACTCGATGGCGTGCTTCACGTCGTCGGCGTCGCTCCTCCCGTGGGCCATGATAACGTTGCCGTTCACGCCCAAGAGCGGCGCGCCGCCGATATTACTATAGTCCCACTGCTTCACGACAGACTTGATCGGCGGACCCCAGAGGAACTTGGAGGCCCGTGCCAATGGGCTGTTGATGAGGGCGTCCTTGAGGGAGAGGAAGATGGACTCCGTCAGTGCCTCCGCCAGCTTCAGCACCACGTTTCCGGTGAAGCCGTCCGTCACGACGACATCGGCCTTGCCGTTCAGCACGTCAAAACCCTCCACGTTGCCGATGAAGTTCAGATTGCTGGCCTTGAGCAGGGCATGGCTCTCTTTGACGAGCTTGCTTCCCTTGGACTCCTCTTCTCCGTTGCTCAGGAGGCCGACCCGCGGCCGCTCCACCTGGAAGAGCTTGGTCATGAAGTCGCTGCCCATCTGAGCGAACTGGAGCAGGAAGGAGGGACGGCAATCGGCATTGGCGCCGATATCGAGGAAGATGGCGGCCTTGCCGTCCGTGGTGGAGAAGATGGTGGCAATGGCGGGGCGTTCGATGCCGGGCATGGTGCCGAGGGTGAAGAGGGCGGCCGTGCCGATGGCGCCGGTGTTGCCCGCGGAGATGAAGGCGGCGGCCTTCCCCTCTTTGTGCAGGCGCAGGCCCACGGCGATCGAGGAGTCCGGTTTCTTGCGCCAGGCCTCCGTTGGCGATTCGGCCATCTCCACCACCTGGCTCGCCTCCACGGGCGTGATGGTGGCGGCCCCAGCCTCGCGGGCGCGCTCCATCTGGAAGGCCAGGACTTCCTTGGGGCCGACGAGGGCGATATGCGCGCCGAGGTCGAGCGAGGCGGCGATGGCCCCCTTGCCGATCTCATCGGGAGCTTTATCGCCGCCCATAACGTCCAGGGCGATCACTTCGCTGGGCATGGGCATCTATCCGTGCGGTGCGTTTCGACAATAGTAGCGGTTGAATTCTGGACTGACAAGGCGATATGGGCAGGCGAAGTCAGATGAGATTCGCCGCGACCATCATCACCGCGCCCGAGGCGAGCGGCACCTTGAAGTTATCGTCCAGGCCGAGGATGGGGACCGCCTCCGCCAGCATGGCCACGATGGCGCCGATGATGATGACCCAGTAGGAGACCTCCAAGCCGCCTGCCCAGATGATCGCGCCGATGAGGAGGGCCGCGATGAGGAAGACCATCGAGCCTTCGATCGTCTTATCGAACCAGCGCCGCTTGCCCCATCGCTCGCCGTAGAAGGCGGCGAACGGATCGGCGACGGCGGTGAAGAAGAGGCCTGCGGTGTAGGCGGCGCGCGGCATCGTGACCATGGAGACGGCCGTCGCGACCATGAGCGAGGTGCTGGCGAAGGCCGTCCGGTTCTCCTTTTGTTTCATGATGCGCTTAAAGTGGCGCGTCAGCAGGTTGTTCAGCGGCGGCCAGCGAAGGCGCAGCCACTCCATGCCGACGAAGGCGATGGCGGTAGCGGCGGCCGTGAGCATCAGCGGCGTTTTGGGGACAAAGAAGGAGAGCGTTGGAAAGAGCGAAGCGGCCAGAAGGTGAAAGATGCGCCGCTCTATGGGCGCTCTGGGCGTTCGGGGTGCGGAGAGGGTCGCCACAGGCGGGGGCTTTTACCGGCGCTTGGCCGTGTAGTCCTGGATCGCGGCCCGCACGGCGTCTACCGCAAGTGTGGCCGAGTGGAACTTGGCGGGAAGCAGTCCCCCAAAGGCATCGGCGATCTGCTCGCGGGTCACCGCCTCCGCCTGGGCAAGCGTCATGCCCCTGATCGTCTCCGTGGCAAGGCTCGCCGCCGCCAGGGATGCCCCGCAGGCCTGGGCCTTCCACCTGGCCTCCGTGATAACGCCGTTGCTGACTTTCAGCATCAGGCGCAGTGTATCGCCGCAGGCGGGGTTGTAGATGGAGGCGGAGGCGTCGGGCGAAGGCATCTCGCCCTGGTTGCGCGGATGGGCGTAGTGCTCCAGTGCCGCCTCTTTCCCCTTTGTTTCGCGCGTCACGCCTTCGCCTCCGCCGGCGGCGCGGTATCGCGGACGCGCTGGATGATGCCGGGCAGGATCGCAAGGACTTTGTCCACTTCCGCCGCCGTGTTCTCCGGGCCGAGGGTGAGCCGCAGGGTGCCGATGGCCAGGTTCGCCGGGATGCCGCAGGCGACGAGGACGTGGGACGGCTCCAGCGATGCCGTCCTGCAGGCGCTGCCTGTGGACGCGCCGATGCCCGCCTCGTCCAAGGCCATCAGCGTCCACTGGGAATCGGTGCGCTCAAAGGAGAAGTTGACGTTGCTGGGTAGCCGCTCCACCGGGTGGCCGTTCAGGTGCGCCCCCGGGATGCGCTTCTGGATGCCGCCGATGAGCCGATCGCGAAGGGCCTTGGTCTGTTCGACGTTTGACGAGCGCTCCTCGATCGCGATCTTCAAGGCCGCCGCTGTGCCGACGATGCCCGGCACATTTTCCGTTCCGGCGCGGCGGTTGCGCTCGTGGCTGCCGCCGGCCTGATATGGCTCAAAGGGCGTGGCCTTCCGGAGGTACAGGATGCCCGCGCCCTTGGGGCCGTTGAACTTGTGCGAGGAGAGACTCAGGGCGTCTACGCCGAGCCGATCCACCGTGATGTCCAGGTGGCCGGGGCACTGGACGGCGTCCGTATGGACGGCGATGTGCGTCTTGAGGCTCTTGGCCTTTGCCTTCGCGATAGCGGCGATCTCGGCAACGGGATTGATCGTGCCCACTTCGTTGTTCGCCAGCATGAGGCTGATGAGGACCGTCTCGCGCTTGATCGCCTTTTCCGCATCGCCCGCCTTCACCATGCCGTAGCGGTCAACGGGCAGATAGGTCACTGCAAAGCCTAGCTTCTCCATGGCGTGGCAGGTATGGAGGACGGCGTGATGCTCTGCCGTTGAGGTGATGATGTGGTTGCCCTGGGGCCGCAGGGCCGTGGCGATGCCCCTGATCGCGGCATTGTCGGACTCGGTGCCGCCGCTGGTGAAGATGATTTCAGGAGGGAGTGCGCCCAGCAGATCGGCGATGGTCTTGCGGGCGGCGTCCACGGCCTGTCGGCAGCGTTGAGCTGGCGCGTACATGCTCGAAGGGTTGTAGAACTCCTCCGAGAAGTAGGGCAGCATCGCCTCAAGGACTTCTGGGTGGACGGCCGTGGTTGCGGCGTGGTCCATGTAGATGAAGGATCCGGGTTGATTTGCCATGGAAGCGCTCGAGAGAAGTATACCATCCGCCGCCTCGCCGACTGGACATAACACAGAGCGCCTCCAGGAGTGAGACGCCTCTGTGTTAGACTTTCACGGTCGCTTTTCTAGAGGCTGTTTCATGGACTTTAACTTGACTCCCGAACAGGATGCCTGGCGCGCCGAGGTGCGCGACTACATCCGTAAAGAGCTCGACCCGCGCATCATCGCCGGCGAAGAGGCCTATCGCCAGCACTTCCAGGCGGCCATGGGCTTTCGCAAGAAGCTCGGCGCCAAGAAGTGGATCGGCATCGGCTGGCCGAAGGAATACGGCGGGCTGGGCGCCTCCCCCATGATGCAGTGCATCTTCCATGAGGAGATGATCTACCACCATGCGCCGCTTGATTCCCAGGCCTATCAGCTTGGCCCGGCGATGATCAAGCACGGTTCAGAATACCTCAAAAAGAAGTTCATCGCCGCCACAGCCTCCCAGGAGATCGTCTGGTGCCAGGGATTCTCAGAGCCGAACTCCGGCTCCGACCTGGCGAGCCTGCAGACGCGAGCCGTTGAGGACGGCGACGATTTTGTCATCAACGGCTCCAAGATTTGGACCTCCATGGCCCACAAGGCCGATTACATCCACATCCTGGTGCGCACAGACCCGAACGCGCCGAAGCATAAGGGCATCTCCTACTTCGTCGCCGAAATGAACCAACCCGGCATCACTATCGTGCCCCTGGTGGATATGACCGACGAGCACCACTTCAACCAGGTCTTCTTTGAAAATGTGCGGGTGCCGAAGATCAACATGATCGGCGAGAAGAATATGGGCTGGTACGTGGCGACGACGACTCTGGACAACGAGCGCTCCGGCATCAGGGACGTCGCCCGCTGCCGCCGCCTCTTTGACGATATCCTGGATGCGCTGCGCCAGTTGAAGGGCGTGCCTGGCGTCCGCCGCGGCGCAGGGGCGCTCCACAAGCTCGCCGATATGCGCGTGCAGATCGCCGTCAGCCGCAACCTCTCCTATCGCGTGGCATGGATGCAGGACCAGAGGCAGCAGCCGAACAAAGAGGCCTCCATGGCCAAGATCTTCGCCACGGAGCTGGAGCAGCGCATGACCCGCGTCGCCATGGACATCGTGGGGCTGTACAGCCACTTGCTGAATGGCGATCGCCGCGCCCCGGTGGCGGGCATCCTGCCCTATCAGGCGATGGTGAGTATCCCTGCCACCATCGCGGCGGGCAGCTCCGAGGTCAATCGCAACATTCTGGCCACACGCGGCCTGGGCCTGCCCCGATAGCCTCTCCGGCCGGTGTTCTACGCCGCCGGCCCGTTATCGCCCTGTTCGCTCAGGTAGGCCGTTAGATTTTCCGGGTGATAGGCCATCGTTGGGCTCCGATATCGAGCGATGGCCTCCGGATGCACCGATTCGTTCAAGCCGCCCCTGCCTAATCGGCGCTTGAAGCTGCCAAGGAAGCGGTAGAACCACGGGATGCGCAGATGCAACGGGCCGTTGCCATCCGGATGGCATATATCCTTTAGATAGGCAACATCGAAGGCGAGGCCGCAGAAGGCGGCTTTGCCCGCCATCCAATCGAGGGCGATGTCGGAGAGGCCGGAGCTTCGATTCCCGCCGCCGATATCCGTATGCGCCCCGGCGAACCAAACCTGCTCCACCCGCTGGCCTGCCTTCACCTTGTTCGCCCAGATGGATGGCGCGAAGGCCTTGCGGCGCTCATCTATGGAGATGGCGTGAAAACCGTTGCGCACAAAGCGGCTCAGTTCAACATCGTGGAATTGGTGCTTCCCCTTGGTAAGGCGTCGTAGCCCTGAAACGGGGATGCCCAGCGCGCCCACCGTATCCCAGACGCCGAGGCACGTGATTTCCACGATACGGGAGTGGTCTTCGCGGAACTTCTTCGCCGCTTCATCGTCCGGGTGGATGTCGCTCCGGCGGTAGAGGGCGTGCGCATCGCGAAAGCGATTGGCGTGGGCCTTGCGCAGGATGCCGCACTTGCGGACGAGCCCCGCCAGGCTCCGCACCGTGTAGGCCCCCCGGCTGAAGCCGAAAAGGAAAATCTCATCGCCCTCGGCGTAGTTGTGCAGCAGGAAGTGGTAGCAGTCCGAGATATTCTGCTCCAGGCCGTTGCCGAATGCCCCGCCGGTGAGCCTATCCAGGATATTGCCGGTGCCGACACCCTAATCGTAGAAGACGACCTGGCTGACGCCATCTGGCGCTGTGGGCGCGATGGCCCGCGCGAACTTCACCACGTTCGTGGGATAGCGCTGGCCGATGGAGTTCCACGTGCCGTCCGCGCAGACGATGAGCCGTCTCTTCATGCCTCTATTGTAGGGATGCGCCGTCAAGCCCTGGAAAAGAAAAAGGGGACGAGCCACGCTCGCCCCCTAATGGATCGCTCTGTAACGAAGGCTACCTGGGCAGGCCCAAGCCTCTCCACGCGATGACGTTGCGCTGGATCTCGGAGGTGCCGGAGCCGACGGTGGAGGCGATGGAGTGCAGGTAGTGGTGCTCGATGCGCCCCAAGACCGGCGAACGCTTCTTGTCCTTATGGTAGTGCAGACCCTTGAGGCCGATCATTTCCATCAGGGTACGGGCTAGGCGCTGGTTGAACTCCGTGGAGAAGACCTTGGCTACTGAGGCCTCGGCGTTAGGGGCCTTGCCGCTGCGCTGCATCCAGCCCACGCGGTAGTTCAGGACCTTGCCCGCCTCTGATTGCACCAGCAGGTCGGCCAGCTTGTATCTGGAAACGGCCTTGTTGATGGGCGCGTGGGGATTCTTCTTTTCGCTCTTCAGGTAGGTGATCGAATCATCGAGAAGGCGGCGCGACTGGGCGGAAGAGGCCACCGACGAGCGCTCGAAGTCGAGGGCGGTTGCGGCGGCGTACCAGCCCCGGTTGAGCTGGCCCAGGATGTTGCTGGCGGGGACGCGCACATTATCGAAGAAGCACTGGTTAAAGATGTGCCCATCGGCCACGTTCAAGAGGGGCTTGATGGTGATGCCCGGGGTCTTCATGTCCAGCAGGAAGTAGGTGATCCCTTTGTGCTTCTCTGCGTTGGGGTCCGTGCGGCAGAGGATGTGCATCCAATCGCCGTAATGGGCGAAGGTGGTCCATATCTTGGTCCCGTTGATGATGTAGTCGTCGCCGTCCTTGACCGCGCTGGTCTGGAGGGAGGCAAGGTCAGAGCCGGCGTTGGGCTCGCTGAAGCCCTGGCACCAGACCACCTCACCCTGGGCGATGGGGGGGACGTGCTGCTTCTTCTGGGCCTCTGACCCATGGACGATGATGCACGGGCCGATGAAGGCGTTGCCGGAGCCGTCCTTGCCTGGGACGCGGTGGTAGGAGAGTTCCTCGTTCAGGACCATCTGCATGATGTGGTCCGCGCCGCCGCCGCCGTACTCCTTGGGCCAGGCGAAGGTGAGCCACCCCTTCTGGCCCAGGCGCTTGCGGATCTTCTTATCCAGGGCCAGCTCTTCCGGCCCGTCCACTTCGCCCATGAATCCGTCCCAGGGCTGGGGCAGCTCTTTCTTGACGAAGTCGCGCACTTCCTGGCGGAGAGTATCGTGCTCGGGGCCGAACTTGAAATCCACGGCGTGCCTCCATGCAGACGGTGAACCAACTAAGGATATGGTCATGCGCCTCTTGAATCAAGGAGAGCGACGATTCGGTCTGCCCCCTCCAGATTCAGAGGGCGGAGAGTGACAGGTGCGCAAGGAGGACGTATCATTGGGCCCTACCTGACGTAGCGCGATCAGGCAGTGGATGGAGGAGCACATGGTTCAAGCAGTGGCGAGCACAGAGGCCATCGAAAAGCGGTATGAAGGCCCTAACGGAACCTTCGTCAACCGCTACTACATCAACGCCGATTACCGCAACGGCCCCAAGGAGGTCAGGGAAGGGGCTTGCGCCTTCCTCGTCGCCCTGGTCACGCCCAGCGGCAAGATACAGCCCCACTTCCATGCCGTGGACCAGTTTCAGGTAGTGGTGGCAGGCGGGGGCCACATGGGCAATCACGGCCTGCACCCCATCTCCGTCCACTACACGGACGCCTACACGCCCTATGGCCCTATCCTGGCCGGGCCCAAGGGCATCTCATTCTTTACGCTCCGGGCGCGGACGGACGGGACCAGCATCTACAACATGCCTGAATCGCGGCACGAGATCAAGGGGCGCTCCGGGCGTGAGGTCATCTTTGAGACCGAGGTGAAAGCCCCCGAAACGCTCTATCGCAACGATGTGGCGGTTGAGCAGCCCTTTGCCCCGCACAACGATGGTCTGGCGGCCTGGGTCATCCGCGCGGGGCCCAAGATGCAGGTCAGCGCCCCTTCGCCAAAGGGCGGCGGCCAGATCGCCCTCATCGTCTCCGGGGATGCTCAGCATGGCGAGAAGCAGATGCCGCTCTGGTCGTGCATCTCCCTCACGCCCGGCGACCCGCCGCTGCACCTCACCGCAGGCGCCTCCGGCATGGAAGCCCTCATTCTCCAGTTCCCCGCCCCGCGCGAGGCGATCTAGCCCACGCCCGGTGCCGCGCATCATCGAATACACGCTCTTCGATAGCCCCGACCTCATGGCGCGGATGTTCTTCCCGCGCCGCGTCTGGTCGCCCGCGCCGCCGGACGCGCAAGACCACATGGTGCCTGTGGCGGCGGGCGTCAGCCTTTCGGCCCGCCTCTACATCCGGGACAAACAGTCGCCCACCATCCTCTTCTTCCACGGCAACGGTGAAGTGGCCTGCGACTATGACGATGTGGCGCCCGACTATACCAAGGCGGGCGCCAACCTTTTCGCCGTGGACTTTCGCGGCTACGGCAAGAGCGGCGGCAGCCCCCTCTTCTCCAATATGATCGCCGATGCCCGCGCCGGCTTTCCCTACGTGCGCGACCTGCTCAAGAAGGAAGGCTTCACGGGGAAGCTCTACGTGAAGGGACGTTCCCTCGGCGGCCATTCGGCGCTGGAGGTGGCCTACCACTTTGCCGGCGATCTTGCCGGGATGATTCACGAAAGCAGCGGCGCCGGCGTGACGATGCGCATGATCCAGCGCTTTGAGGGGACGAAGGAGCTGCCGCGCGCCAAGGAGCTTCAGAAGCTGCATGAAGAAAAGGTACGGGCCGTTACGCTGCCCGTGCTCATCATCCACGGCGAGATTGACGAACTGGTGCCGGTGGAGAGTGCGATCCACCTCTATGACGCCGTCGGCTCCAAGGATAAGACGCTCTGCGTCATCCCCGGCGCCGGCCACAACGACCTCTTATGGGTCGGCCGCGACCTATACTTCAAGGCGGTGCGGGAGTTCGTGAGCCGCGCCTAGCCGGTGGCTGGAACGCGCCCCGCATCCGCTCTCTTTCAGATACAATTCTTGTGCCATGCCTAAACCCCTCTCCCCCGGCGACCACGTTGTCCTCTACGACCCCAAGGGCCGTCCCTACACGGCCCATCTTGTCCACGGACGGGAGTTCCACGCCCACCTGGGCATGATCAAGCACGACGATATCATCGGGAAGGCGGAAGGCTCGCGCATCACCACCCATACGGGCCACGACTTCCTGGTGCTGCGCATGACGCTGGAAGACTACCTGATGAACATGAAGCGGGCCTCCACCATCATCTATCCCAAGGACATCGGCCCGATCTTGATGTATGGCGATATCTACCCCGGCGCGACCGTGGTGGAGGCGGGCATCGGCTCCGGGGCGCTCACCATGGCGCTCCTTCGCGCCGTGGGCGCCGGAGGCCGGGTCATCTCCTATGAAGTGCGCGAGGACATGGCGAATCAGGCGATGAAGCACGTCAGGTCCTTCATGGGGGAGACGCCGAACCACACGCTCCACATCGGCGATATCTACGAAGGGATCCAAGAGCAAGAGGTGGACAGGGTCGTCTTGGACGTGCCGGAGCCGTGGCGCGCCATCGAGCCTGTTGCCAACTCCCTGCGCACGGGCGGCGTCTGGGTCGTCTATCTGCCCACGGTCTTGCAGGTCTACCAGCTCCACCAAGAGATCACCAAGGACAGGCGCTTCGAGCTGCTGGACAGCTTCGAGGTGATGCAGCGGCCCTGGCACTTCGCCGAGACGAGCGCGCGCCCCGGGCATCGCATGGTGGCCCACACCGGCTTCCTGACGCGCGCCACCCGCTGCGAGCCGCGCGAGAGCTCGCGCCCCATGACGCGCCGCGTCCTAGGCGGCTATTAGGAGCGCGGCGGCTTCAGCAGGCTGTCCAGCGTCTTGACCAGCTTCTTCCTGTCCTTCACGTTGCTCTTGGCGAGCACATCTTCCCAATAGGCCTTTTCTTCCTCTGGCGTATCGAATTCCGGGACGGGATCCTCTTTTCTTCTTGGCATAGGTGGTCTGTTAGCCTCTCTTTCGGAAGCTGCTCTTCTGCTGAGGCTTCGTCTCATATCCGGTGATGGGTCGGAGGAACGAACCATGCAATCGCTCTATGATTACATTGATATACACGCCGCTGCTGCCTGTCCGCTGACCGTATACCGCCTATGGGCGATATTCCTGGCCAGGAGCTTGCCGTAGCAAACGTTCTCGACGTCCATCGTCGTAATGTGATGCCTGCCGATGTGCTCCACATTTCTTTCGTCCCACTCAAGGTCCTCGATATACATCCGCCGCCTCGTGAATGGAACACATTGTGTGACACTGCCGCAACCGCCACGATTATTCGGGAGGCGGCGCCCATTCGGCAATGGGCCTTTGGTAGAGACGCTCCAACGCCCGTCGCGCGCTGAGGGCCGCTCAACGGCTGGATGGCCCGGCACACCGGCTCTTGGCCTTCCGCTTGCCTTGTCTCCCCTCAGGCGGCGGTGCTACAATCGCCGCCGATTTCGCTCGCCTAACGGCTTGGCAAGGGGGAAGATATGACGACACGGACGATGGATCAGGCAAAGTCCGAGGCCTTTGCAGGCAAGATGCTCGGCCTGCTGAATGATTCGATGCTGGGGCTCATGGTCAGCATCGGCCACCAGACGGGACTGTACGACGCGATGGCTAAGCTGCCGCCATCCACGAGCAAGCAGATCGCCAAGGCGGCCAAGCTCAACGAGCGCTATGTGCGCGAATGGCTCGGCGCGATGGTCACCGGCGGCATCGTGCACTACGAGCCCAAGGGGCAAACCTACCGCCTTGCGCCGGAGCACGCCGCCTTCCTGACCCGCGCTGCAGGCCAGAATAACTTAGCCTTTTTTGCGACCTACCTTTCAGTGCTTGGCGATGTGGAACAGAAGGTTATCAAGGCCTTCAAGAACGGCGGCGGCGTCCCCTAGTCCGAGTACCCGCGCTTCCAAGCGGTCCAAGGCGAAGAGAGCGCCATGCTCTACGATAGCGCCCTTATCCCTGTCGTCCTGCCCATGGTCCCGGGCCTGACGGAGAGGCTCAAGCAAGGCATCGCCGTCGCCGATGTCGGCTGCGGCCAGGGCCACGCCGTCAACGTCATGGCCAAGGCCTTCCCCAAGAGCACCTTTGTGGGCTACGACTTCTCCAAGGAGGGCATCGCGGCGGCCAAGGCGGAGGCGAAGAAGTGGCGGCTGAAGAACGCCCGCTTCGAAGTGAAGGACATCGGCGACCTGCGCGGGGAGTTCGACTTCATCACGGCCCTCGACACGATTCATGATCAGGCAAAGCCGATGACGGTGTTGAAGAAGATCCGCGCCGCCCTCAAACCGGGCGGCGATTTCCTGATGATGGACATCGCCGGCTCAAGCAATCTCGAGGAGAATGTCCAGCATCCCCTTGGCCCGACGCTTTACGCCGTCTCCACCCTCCACTGCATGACCGTCTCCCTGGCCTACAAGGGTGAGGGACTCGGCACGGTGTGGGGCGAGCAGAAGGCCCAGGCATACCTGACCAAGGCAGGCTTCAAGAACATCGTCGTGAAGCACATCGAAGGCGACCCGATGCACGCCTTCTTCATCGCCAAGAAGTAGCGCGCCGCCGCACGAATAAAAAGGGGCGGCCTGCGCAGGCCGCCCCTTTTGTGTCTAACGTGGATGGCGTTAGCTGGGGAAGTGCCAGACGCCCTTGGCGTGCTTATCCGTGACGCGCCAGCGCGGGATCTTGTACTCCTGCTTGGGATGGTCGTCCCAGGCAAGCTCCACCGGCGCGCCGATGCCGCAGTCCTTCTCATCGTCCAGCATCAGGGCCGGGATGCGCGTCTTGGAGCCGTCCTTGTTCTGGCCGTCCGGCAGCTCCACGATGGCGATGACGTAGGGGACCGTGGGCACCAGGTGCGCCAGGATCGGCTGCGTCACCACGATGTAGCTATAGATAGTGCCCTTGCCCTGGATCTTGTGCCAGCCCACGTTCATGGAGGCGCACTTCTTGCAGGCGGGCAGCGGCGGGTAGAAGCGGTGGCTGCAGTCCTTGCACTCGCGGATCAGGAACTCTTTCCGCTTGAAGGCCTCATACCACTCAGTGGTGTCCTGGTCCGGAAAGATCGCGATCTTGGCGTAGTCAACAGGTCCTGGCATGGCTTACCTCCGTAGGATGCAGGTGCTGGACATGGTTTCCATGCCCCAGCCTAAACAGGCGGCCACTTCGGCGTTCTTGACCTGGCGGCAGCCCTTGGAACGATCGTAGGTGTGGATGCCCTCCTGGGAGCGCGGGCAGAAGTCGTCGGCGCGATGGCGCAGCTGGCGCACGTTCTCAATCACCATGGAGATGCCGTGGGTGTAGCCCTCTGAGAGGTGCCCGCCGGAGAGATTGTTCGGCCGTCCGCCCGGGTGGTCTATCTCCAGGTTCCCGTCCAGGATGTAGGGGCCCGCCTCGCCGCGGGGGACGAAGCCGTAGGCCTCCAGCTGGATGAGCGTCGTGAAGGTGAAGGCGTCATAGGACGAGGTCATGCTCACGTCCTTGGGCGTGACGCCGGACATGCCGAACATGCGGTTGCGGCCGTAGAAGCCCGCCACTTCATGGATGACGTCGCGGCTGTAATTCCACATCGGGTTATCCGTCATGACGCGCGCCGTCCCGCCTCTGATATAGACCGGCGGGTGCCGCAGGTCGAAGGCGCGCTCCCGCTTGGTGAGCAGGATGGCCGCCGCCACGTCCGTCTCCAGACAGCAGTCCAGGAGCCGGAAAGGCTTTGCCACCCAGCGGGAGGCCAGGTAGTCTTCCATCTTGATGGGCCCCTGGGGCCGCATGATGGACTTGGGGTTCAGGAGGGCGTGCTTGCGGTGCGCGATGGCTACCGCTCCCAGCGCCTCGTTCTTCAGGCCGTAGTCCTTCATATAGCGCATGCACGTCATGCCGAAGTACTGCGCCGGCGTGGTGAAGCCGTAGAGCTGGTTGAGCGTCGGGCCGCTCACCGGCATCGCCGCGGCAGGGCCGCTGGGCGATTGCCCGCCCATGCGGCGGCCCGAGCGCCCGTTCATGGAGCGGAAGATGATCATATTGTTGCAATAGCCCCCGACGATGAGGCCGACGGCGTGGGCGATCAGGGCCTCCGAGCTGGAGCCGCCCCCCATGATGTCCACCTGGTAGTTCAGGCGCATGCCCAGCGCTTCCGCGATGGCCATGCCGGAGGTGGAGTCCATCACGTTGTAGCTCGTGATGCCGTCCACTTCCCGGGGGTCCATCCCGGCATCGTCGCAGGCCTTCTTCACGGCCTCGATGCCCATCGAAAGCGTCGTGCGGTTGGAGGGGCGCATGTGGGCCGTCTCGCCGCAGCCGACGATACAGACTTTATCGGTAAATTCACCCATGTACGGAGCTCCTTCGCGAGCCGCCGCTACCCTGGACAAGCCTCGAGTGCGGTGTGGCTCCGGCGCAAAACCCTGTGACTGTACCAAAGCAAGAGGGCGCTTTCAAGGATGCATTGCGTAGGGTGGAGCAGAGAGTCGGAAACGGGAAGTCAGGAACTAGGGCGGGAAGTGTTCGCGCTGGTCGGTCCGTATCCGGCCCCCTATGCTCCTCGGTTCCTAAGTTCCTGAGTTCCTTGTTCCTATCACCGCCGCAGGATGCACGTGCTGGCGGTGGTGGGACTCCCCCAGCCCAGGCAGGCGGCGATCTCCGCCCGCTTCGCCTGGCGGCAACCCTTCGCCCGGTCATAGGTGTGGACGCCTTCCCGCCACCGGGGGCAGAAGTCGTCCGCCCGGTGTCGCAGCTGGCGCACGTTCTCGATGACCATCGAGATGCCATGGGTATACCCCTCTGAGAGGTGCCCTCCGGAGAGGTTGTTCGGCCGCTCGCCGTCTATCCCGATGGCGCCGGAGGCGACGTAGGGGCCGGCTTCGCCCCTGGGCACAAAGCCGTAGGCCTCCAGCTGGATGAGCGTGGTGAAGGTGAAGGCGTCATAGGAAGAAGTGATGCTGACGTCCTTGGGGCCAATGCCGGACATGCCGAAGGCTCTGTTGCGGGCGTAAAAGCCGGCGACCTTGTGGATGGACTCCCGGCCATAGTTCCACGCCGCCTCCTCCGTCTGGAGCTTCGCCGCGCCGCCCATGATATAGGCGGGCGGATGCCGCAGGTTCTGCGCGTCTTCCGCGCTGGTGACAATCAGGGCGGCCGAAACGTCCGTCTCCAGACAGCAGTCCAGGAGGCGAAATGGCTTGGAGACCCAGCGCGACGAGAGGTAGTCCTCCATCGTTAGGGGCGCCTTCATGATGGACTTGGGGTTCAGGAGCGCGTGCCTCCGGTGCGTGATGGCGATGGCTCCAAGCTGCTCGCTCGTGAGGCCGTAATCGTGCATGTACCGCATGCAGACCATGCCGAACTGCTGGGCCGGCGTGGTGAAGCCGTTCATCTGCATGAAGCCGTCGTCGTTCACGATCGGCATCGCCGTCGCCGGGCCGCCCGGCGACTGGCCCCCCATGCGCCTCCCGGAGCGCCCGTTCATGGAGCGGAAGCAGACGATCCGCCGGGCGTAGCCGCCGACGATGAGGCCGACGCAGTGGGCGATGAGCGCCTCGATGCTGGAGCCGCCGCCGTTCACGTCCATGTAGTAGTTGGGCCGCATGCCCAGGGCGTGCGCCACCTTCGCGCCGGAGACGGAATCCCCGGCCTGGTAGCTGGTGATCCCGTCGAGTTCGCTCGGCTTCAGCCCCGCGTCGTCGCACGCCCGCTTGATCGCCTCTACGGCCATCGAAAGCGTCGTGCGGTTGGAGGGGCGCATGTGGGCCGTCTCGCCGACGCCGACGATGGCGCACTTATCCGTGAAGGGGCCCATGGGACTGCTCCTGTGCTAGGGGGTGGGAGAAGAGGGTAGCACAATGCAGTAGGGTCGTCCCGGCGCGGTGATTGGGCATCGCCGCTTCTCAGGGCTGCAGAGGGGCGCACCGGGGCGAGGGAGGGGCGCGCGCCGCGTTCGTCCGATGGAATCGGACCGCCCCTACGGGGGATGGCCGTGGGACGGCGGTGGGAGACCTCTCCCTCTTATCCCTCGCCCTGAGAAGGGAGGGACGCCTTGTGGTTTGTGGTTGTTTCACTTGCTTCTAGATGGAGGGTTTCTTTTGTTTCTCGCTTTCTTTTCGTTTTGCTGGGTGGG